>SLMF01000381.1 GCA_007133715.1 Planctomycetaceae bacterium | reverse complement strand
GGGCCACCCAAGAGAAACAAGGGGAGCGGGCGGAGATAGCGAAGAGCGTGAATCCTCCCCCGGGCAAGCCGGGGGCATCCAAGAGAATCGTGTTATGTAACGTCAATTGTGATTTGCGGCACTAGATGCTGCCTCAAAAAGGGGGGAGCTTTACGGTGCCGTTGCTTCGCCCCGCTCTCTCTCTTTACCCTGCTGGGAAAATGGGCAGCTACTCTGCGACTTCTCTTGCGGAGCAATCGGGGCACCAGGGGGTGTTTCCGGCAAAATCAGAATAAAACAATCAGGCAGAAATATCGGTAGAACCGATAAAGTGACTCGGGAACCGCCTTCCCGGCAGGCTGGCTCGGATGCGAGTCGGACAGTGAAGGCCGTCTCGACGGGGGGGCTGGATATGTCTCGACTCACCGGTTGTGTCGCTCGCACGCAGGCCACTTTGGTTGGCTTGCTTCTCGTGTGCCTGCTCGCGTGGGCTGCGCACCCGGTACGCGCGCAGGAGGGGGGCCGGCCGTGCGATTCCTGCTTGGCTGCCACTCCGGAAGGTTGGCAACTGCGGGCCGACTATCTGCTCTGGTGGACCAAGGGAAACCGGCTCCCGCCGCTGGTGACCTCCAGCCCGCAGGGAACGCCACGGGCCATGGCTGGCGTGTTGAACACCCCGGGCGTCGAAGTTCTGTTCGGCGACCATGCGATCGATGACCAAATTCGCTCGGGAGGAAGATGGACCCTGGCCCGCTGGCTGGATACCCCGTCTCCGGTCGCCGTGGAAGGGAGCTTCCTGTATGTCGCCGACGACCGTCGATCGGGTGTTTTTTCTGCCAGTTGGTTCGACCAGCCGGTTCTGGCACGCCCGTTCTTCAACGCAGGCAATCAACAGGAAGACAGCCAGCTGGTGGTGTTTCCCGGAGTCCTGGACGGACGCATCGACGTCTCCGGTTCCAGCGACATCTACTCGGCCGAATTGCAGGCCCGCGGGACCGGCCGTCGAGACGCTCGTGGCCAACTCGACTGGCTCGCCGGTTACCGCTACTTCCACTTCGGCGAGTCGCTCCGCATTCGCGAGCAACTCACCTCCGTCGAACGCGACGGCATCGTGCCGCTGGACACCCGGTTCGAACTGGCCGATCGCATTTCAACCGGCAACGATTTCCACGGCGTCCAAGGGGGCGTGGCGTTCGAATTCCGGCGAGATCGCGGTTCGTTCGAGCTGTCCGCCAAAGCCGCTGTGGGTAACCTGCGCCGGCAATCCCGGATCCGCGGCGAGACGGCCGCTCAAATCCCCGGCCTGGATCCCCAGACCACCCCGGGAGCCCTGCTCGCACTGCCGACCAACATCGGCACCTCTTCCGACCACCGGTTCGCAGTGCTCCCCGAATTGGGTATTCAAAGCGGCCTGCGGTTGAACCGACGCCTGTCCTTGGCCTGCGGCTATTCACTGATCCTGCTGCATGATGTCGCGCGAACCGGCGACCAACTCGACCGGACCGTCAACACGTCACAGATCGGCGATCGCCCGCTCGATGGCCCCGCTCGCCCCGCCGCACAACTCGCCGGCTCCGCCCTCTGGCTCCAGGGTCTGAACCTGGGTCTGGACTACCGCTGGTAGCTCCTCGCGCGCGGAACAAATTAAGGTGAATTGTTCCGATTCAGAGCCCGAAGTTTGTCGCGGTGGCGATTAGCGAGGTGAGCCATCTTGCCAGCCGTTGCGGCGGGTTGGAGAATGGGGCTTTGGCAGTTGGCGACGGGCGGGTGCCGGAGGGCTGCCTGGTTCTTGAATTCTTGTCTTTGCACCGAAGGAGTATCGCGACGATGAAGACACGTACTTGGTGGTTTGCGGTGTTGGGTTTGCTGTTGGGTTTGCTTCCGGAGGGTTTGCAAGCCGAGTTGAAGCTGCCTGCCGTGATTGGGGACAACATGGTGCTGCAGCGTGAGCGACCGTTGCCGATTTGGGGCTGGGAATCGCCGGGCACCGCGGTCACCGTTGGCTTGGGAGCGGCAGAGGCGACGACCACGGCGGGGGACGACGGTCGGTGGCAGGTGGAACTGCCGCCACAAGCGGCGGGTGGCCCGCACAGGCTGACCATAACGGCTTCTCGCACCCTCGAGTTGGAGAACATTCTGATTGGGGAGGTTTGGGTATGTTCGGGCCAATCGAACATGGCTTGGACCGTGGCCGCGTCGGCCAATCCGCAGGAGGAGATTGCGGCCGGTAATTTTCCACAAATCCGCCACATCAAGATCGCGAACACGCCGGCCGAGTCGCCGCAGGAGGACGTTCCTTCCGGCGGTTGGCAGGTTTGCACGCCGGACACGGTGGCGCAGTTTTCCGCCGTGGGTTACTATTTCGGCCGACACCTGCACCAGCAGCTGGACGTGCCGATTGGTCTGATCGGTTCCAACTGGGGCGGCACCCGCATCGAACCTTGGACCCCCCCGGCCGGTTTCCAGCACGTCCCGGCACTGCATGAGATCGCCGATAATCTGGACCAGTATCCCCGCCGGACCGCCGAGGGTCGCGTGAATCACCAGTCGCCGCTGGCCTTGTACAACGGCATGATCCACCCGCTGCTGCCCACGGCCGTGCGGGGAGCAATCTGGTATCAGGGCGAATCGAATCGGGGCGAAGGCCTGCTGTACCACGAGAAGATGAAGGCCCTGATTCACGGCTGGCGAACGGTTTGGAACGACCCGCAGATGCCGTTCTACTATGTGCAACTCGCCCCCTTCCGTTACCGCGGCGAGCCCACCGCCTTGCCGGGCATCTGGGAGGCGCAGCTCAAGACGCTTTGCCTGCCGCACACCGGGATGGCCGTCACCGTGGATATCGGTGACCTGGATGACATCCACCCGGCGAACAAGCAGGATGTCGGGAAACGACTGGCATTGTGGGCCTTGGCAAAGACCTACGGTCAGGAGGAGCTGGTCTATTCGGGCCCCTTGTTCCGCGACGTCGCGTTTCAAGGCGGGGAAGCGATCGTCTCGTTTGACCATGTGGGCGGCGGGTTGGTGTCGCGGGATGGCCAGCCGCTGAGCTGGTTCACCCTGGCGGGGGAGGATCAGCAGTTTGTCCCGGCCGAGGCGCGGATTGTGGGCGATACGGTGGTCGTGTCGGCCGACGGCATCGCGGAGCCCGTGGCGGTGCGATTCGGGTGGGATCAGGAGGCAGAGCCGAATCTGTCGAATCGCGAGGGCTTGCCCGCATCGCCGTTCCGCAGTGATTGCTGGTAGGCGGTTCCCCGAGCGTGCGGCGTGCGGGGGAAGGCTGGAATTGCCGTGGGTGCCGGTGTACATTGGACGGTTCACGGGCTGTAACCGCATCCACGCAACTCTCAGCAGGAGCCCTGTTCCATGCCTCTGACACTCACACGCCGCCGTTTTCTGGAAACCACTGCCGCCGCGCTGTCCGCCCCGTTGACGTGGGGTACCAGCCGGGCGGCCGCGCCGTCGGCCGACGCGCCGCTGCGCCTGGCTCATCTGACCGATATCCATGTCCAGCCGGAATTGGCCGCCGATCAAGGCTTTATTCAGTGTCTGGAAGCAGTCCACGAACTGGAACCGCAATTCATCTTGACCGGCGGCGATCTGGTGATGGACGTCTTCGACCAGGACGCGGCGCGCGCCGAGCTGCTGTTTGATCTGTACCAACAAATCGTGCGGGATCACACCGATTTGACCGTCTATCCGTGCCTGGGAAACCATGACGTCCTCGGCTGGTCCCGCCGCCGCGGCGTGACACCCGACCATCCGCAGTACGGCAAACGCCTGTTCTGCGACCGGTTCGATCTGGAGCGGACCTATTATCGTTTCGACCAGAACGGCTGGCGGATCTACGTGCTGGACGACATCCAACCCACGGCCGACAACCGCTACCAGGCCTATCTGGACGAAGCGCAACGCGATTGGCTGGAACGGGACTTGCAAGCCAAACCGGCGGACATGCCAGCCCTGGTCGTCTGTCACATCCCGATCCTCAGCGTCACCGTGCTGGATACGGGGGGGATGTGGAACGAGGCGGAGAACGAGTACCGCATCCCGTTGCGGCAGATGGCCCGTGACGCCCTGGATTTGGCTCAGTTATTTTCGCGGCACAACGTGCGGCTCGCGCTTTCCGGGCACACTCATCGCGTGGATCGCGTCGAATATCGCGGCGTGACGTTCATTTGCGGCGGCGCGGTTTGCGGCGCTTGGTGGCGAGAACTCGCCTACCGGGGCTTCCCCGCCTGTTTCGGCGTGGTCGACTTGTTCCCTGACGGCAGCTTCGATTACCAGTTCGCCCAGTTCGAATGGACCCGCCCCGGCTGACCCGCCCGCGAGGAACCGGTTCCCTGGCCCCTGCCAGGCTCTCCCAAACCGGAGACGCCTGTGGTAGATTGCAGTCAGCCCGCATGGCACCAGATGCCGAGCGGCCAGCTGATCCTGAACTCGCGTGCGTTTCACACGGTGTGCGACGGACGTGGCTTTTGGGGAAACGCATCTCCACCGTGCTCCGCGGATCGGATGCCGGTAAATTCTGGGGATAGGTTTCCATAACATAAAGGGGAATACCATGTGGGGGTTGCCTTTGGATGCCGTCGGACTGGGGATTCTTCTGGTCATGCTGCTGTCGCTGATGTTCGCTCTGGTGATGCAGCAGCGGGAGCGCCGCCAAAAGACCATCGCCCTCGGGTTGGGTGGCCTGCTGATTGGCGGTCTGTTGGGCAGTGCGGGCACCCTGGGCGCCTTGCGGTTGCTCGGAGTGCGGCAGTTCGTGCATGTTGTCGCCGATTCTGGCGGTCCGACCGGTTTTCCCCAGGCCGAGGCCTATCCGCCGGATACGGAGATCGAAGCTTTGACGGGCGAAGGTGAAGCAGACAGAAGTGGCAGAGCCGTTGGCATGGGGGGGGTGAATCCGGGCCGTGAGTTGGCAACGCTGGTCCGAAAACTCGAACTGCTAACCGGCGATATCGCGATCGTCCTGACCGCCGAGCAGGCCGCCGTGGTCACCCAGCAACTGGCGGATGTCGAAACTTCCGAACATCTTTCGGACGAGGACGCCCAGGTGAGAATTGAAGCGGTACTAGCTCAAATGAATGACGAGCAGAAAGCCCGTTTGGATGCGATCGGTCTGCCGCGGACTCCGCGTGCGGGAGGCGGTCCGGGGGGTGGAGAAGAAGGGGAGCGGAATCTTTTTCAGCAGGAGGTCCCTGCGGAAGCGTTGGTCCGCCTGCGGCAACGGCTGACCCCTTAACCGGGGCGGGACTGATTTTTTTCGTTTTACCGTTGCGGGGGGATTGAACGAGGTTCCCCCGTGTGCTAGTGTAAAACAATTGGAAAGTGCCAGACACCATGCTCGGGGGGGCGACAGACCACCGGAAAGACCCCGTTGCGTGCGGCCGCACGAAACAAGCGAAACTCACCCTCCCTACGCGTAATTCCGCCTTAAAACATTAGGGGAACGGCAATGAAGGCTTTACAGGCTCTGGTGGTCCTGATCGCGACGCTGGTCGCTTCTTCCAGCAGTTGGGGTGCGATCTACTTTTCGTTGGAACGCGGCGCGAACTCGTTGGTGCCCGATTGGTCGGCGGCGGACGTGCTGATCTCCCGGAACGGCGTGGTGGCGTCTTGGTTATCCGGTGCCGATTTGGGTCTGGAGCGTGATCCCGGCGGGTTTGGCGGCGATAATCTGAACGCGTTGTCGTTCGGGTGGGACCCGATTAGGCGGTTCGGCCAGTCGCAGGTGCATTTTTCGGTCGACCCGGGCGCGCAGGGAGTACCCGGAAGTGATGTCGCGCAGCAAGTCCAGAACGAGGGCGCTGGGTTTGTGGGCGGGATTTTCCAATCGCAACCGCCGGCCGATAGCAATGTGTTGTTTCGCTCGACGGAACAAGTGGGTCTGACGCGTGGCCCGTCGGCGCCGTTCGAAACGGAAGATATCAACGCCTTGTCGCTCGTCGGGCCCAGTTCGAACGTGTATTTCTCGATCGATTTCGGTTCCCCGACCGTCGATCCGACCTCAGGTCTTTTGTCGAGCAATATCTTTTTGAACGATGTGAATAACGTTTTTGCGGCCTATTCGGCCCTCGGCTTAGACTCGGAAGACGACCTGAACGCCCTTTGGCTGTGGGATGTCGGAGATCGTGGCGTTCTGGATCCCGAGTTGGATCAGGCGTATTTCTCGCTAGCGACGGGTTCCCCCACGCTGGATTTGCTGGACGCCACCACGGGCCAGCCGCTGTATTCGCCCGGCGATATTCTGTATACCGACTTCACGGGCGAATTCAGCGTCTGGCGGACCGCGTCGCAGCTTGGTTTGCAACCCAGCACGGTCGACGGCAGTTTGCTCATTTATGGCGATGAGCTGAACGCGTTGTCTCCGGTGGTTCCTGAGCCGGGAACGCTGGTGATGTGGGGGTTGCTGACGGCCGGATGGCCGCTGAGCCGTTCGTTGCGGAAGCGCCGCCCGATCCGGAAAGCTTGATTTCGTCGGTTGCCCGGCAACCTCGTTTCGTTGCCGCGCGATGCGGCAGGCGGAATGCGCGGGCAATACAGGATGTCGGGCCGTCAGAACTCGCAGCTCAGGCCGTCGGTGCCGATTGTGGTCTGGGGGAAAATGGCCTGCAGGTTGCGGATGCCGACGGGATCCGCCGGGTCTTCCAGCGGGTGGAGATGGGTCAGGACCAACCGGCCCACCCCGGCCTGCTGGGCCACGCGAGCCACTTGGCTGGCGCAGCTGTGGCCCGTTTCCCGAGCCTGCTGCTCATTTCCGTCGGGGAAAAAGCACTCGTGAATCAGCAGGTCGACGCCCCGGATCCGGTCGACGTAGTCGGCCTGCGGGTCCGCGGTGGTG
>SLMF01000721.1 GCA_007133715.1 Planctomycetaceae bacterium | reverse complement strand
GGCACTTCCGCCTGGCCGTCCTCGTCCCGCTGGCCATGTAACAGCACATGCCGCAAACGAAACGCTTCGACCGTATCACCCGCGTCGGCCGCGGCTCGCATCTGAACGATCACTTCCGCCAACCGCTGGCTCCGATGAATGTTCCGCCGTGCCAGAACCAAGGTCTCGTCAATCTTGGCCAATTTGGCTTCCACTCGCCGACGCTGCGACGTCGGCACGTAAACGGGGTTGTTCACCAGCTCGAGCGCCTCCTCCGCCAGATCGACCAACTCCTCCGCGCGTTCCAGATCGCTCTGCGCTCGCGCCTGCTGGGCAAAACCCTCCGCAATATCCGGCAAGATCGACGCCAACTCCGGACGGAGTTGGGCAAAAGCGTCTTCCTCCCGAATCTCGGGCAGCACGGTTTGCGCCGTTTGCAGCGCGCGGGTCATGTCGGCCGAGGCACTCACCGCTTGCCACATCCGCGCAGTGCCGATCTTCACCCGGGCGACACTGGCATTGGGGTCCTGAGGAAACCGTTGCAAAAACCGCTCGTACCGGGCAATCGCTTGTGAATAGGCACCCGAGCGATAGTCTTCATCGGCCGCCGCCAACAACTCGGCAGCCGTGCCCCGGGTCAACGACATCCAGAGGGCAGTTCCCAGGATCAGGAACAGCGCCAAGGCACCTCCGCCCAGCAGCAAGAGTTTCGAGTCCCAAACGTTTTTGCGAGCCGCGGGTTTCCGTCTGCCGGGTAATTTTCGCCCCGCCGGTTGACCGGACATTTCCAGGTCGTCCAAAGGTTCGAGCCCCCCGCCCTCGACCGGCTGCAGACCCCCGACCGGCTCCAGACCCCCGACCGGCTCCAGACCCCCGACCGGCTCCAGACCCCCGACCGGCTGCAGGCCCTCGACCGGCTGCAGGCCCTCGACCGGTTCCAGATCGGCGACCGGTTCCAGACCTCCGGAGACCTCCTCGTCATCGACCACCAATTCCAAGGAATCGTCGGGGGACACATCCTGCGTTGTACCCGGGAGCCCCGTCGCGGGTGGCGATTTCGCCGGCGGACTCGCTTCGTCGTCCAGCGGAACCAACCCCAGATCGTCATCACTCAACGGGGCTAAAGGCTCCTCGCTGGCAGCAGGCCGCGCCTCGGGCACGGGCGGCGGTTTTTCTGCGCCGCCCACTTGTTCCACCAGTTTTGAGGCCTGAAAACGAGTCAGGTGACCACTCTTGACCAACGCCTCGGCGATCGAACGAGCCGAGGGCTTGGACTTCGCCGCCGCAATCTGCTTGCGCAACTTGGCCAACACCGCCTCGTCCAGCAATCCCGCTTGCTCCACCTGTCTCAAAAACCGCTCCGCAGACATGGTATCCCCTACGACGTGTTAATCCATCTCCTCGACGGTCATCAGTTGGACCTGCTCCATCCCCACCGAGGTGCCGGCATCCAAAGCCATGACGACAAACTCATGACGTGCCTCGCCATGCGCCTGGACCAGCAGCTTGCTCGGGGGGCTGCCTCCCGGGGCCGAATCGCGGGCATAACGCAACTTCTGCAACAGTTCCTGCTCGCTGCCCGCCTCGGTGTCCTCCGGGGCGATCGTCTCGTACAGCACCTGAAACGTGTTGTACTCGTCGATCTGGACGATCACGCAATTCGGATCTGTTTGCGGGTCGATCGGCTGGGCTTGCACCGACTCCTCCTGCTCCGGCTTGGGGATCTCGATCGACTTCTGCATACTGAAAGCGGCCGTGACCATGAAAAAGATCAGCAACTGGAAGGTCACGTCGACCATCGGGGTCATGTCCATCGCAGCTTCGCTCATTTCGTGTTTCGGGCCGAAGTCCAGTTCGCCTTCGTCGGCCGACGCTTCCGCCGAACCCGCCGGTCGTGGGGAAGGGGCAGAATGCGGCCCGGCGGCAACGGTCGCCGCGGGGCGCTCGGAACCGGAGGGCGATGAGTCCGGCCGCGTCACCCGCACCACGTCGCCACAACGCGGGCAACGCACGGAACGCCCGATCAGCCGCTCCTCCGCCGAGTGCGGTGTCCCACAGCTTGGACAGTTGAATACAAACGCCATGATTAGGGCAGAGCCTCCAGGATCGCATAATTCAGCTGAACCACCCCCTCCGGACGCGTGGCAGCTCGCGATATCCGCGCCACGTCCCGGTGCTTGACCCCCACCTCCGCCTTGATCAGCACGTTCTCCTTGGTGCTCTCCACCAATTCCTCCTCGACATACGCTGCAATCTCGTCCTCCTGGGCTTCCAGATCGCTCCCGTCCACCAGATATTCGGCAAGACGGCCGTTGCCCCGGTAGACCCGGGCCTGACCCTCGTCGCCCGCAGACATCGTGATGATCACCGAACTCCGCTCGACCACCGCCAATCCGTGCTGGGCCGGCGGCAATTGAATGTCGGCCGACGGATCCATCTTCGAGGCCACCAGAAAGAAGATCAACAACAAGAATGTCATGTCGATCATCGGAGTGATGTCCATCTCCGAATCGTCGTAGGTCTTCGAGCGGAGCAGGGGCTCCATTTCGTCGGAAAATTGGTCGTTCATGCCGTCTTTCCCGCAGATGCGAGACAGTGATCCGTTCGCATCGCCATGCTCCCTAGGCCAGACTCCCCCGCTGCCGAATTACGATCTGCCGCCGCGAACCTCCAAACCGGTCCGGAAACTGTCCAGAACTCGGGTCAACCCGGAAATGGCCAGATCCTCCATCTTGCGGATCCGCACGTTGATGCTGGCCATGCTGATGACCAACGGAATGGCAATAGCCAGCCCCCCGGCCGTGGTGATCAACGCCAGACTGATATCGCTGGCCAGCTGATCCGGCTGGACGTTCTCGGCAGCAGCCAGCTTGGCGAAAGCCCCCATCATCCCCAGTACGGTCCCCAGCAGTCCGACCATCGGTGCGCTCTTGATCATCGTATTGACCCAACTGACACGATATTCCAGGTCGGCCATCACGTCGCGTTGGAAACGGTCCACGATCAGCTGGCGAATTTTGGCGAAACCGGCGGACCGGTTCTCGATCGCCAGCAGGGCCAGCTGCGGTACGGCTCGCGGGTCGTCTTGGCAGATCGCCACGGCGCTGTCGAAATCACCCCGAGTCAAGGGCTGTTCCAGTTGGGCCAAAAACTCCTGTTGAGCCTGCTCGTCGCGAAATCGCTTCTGGGCGACGCGCGTCCAGACCATGACGACACAGAAAACACCCCACAAAGCGATCAGAACCAATACGACATAAGTCAGATTCCCGACAATTCCCGTTAACCCTTGAATGTCCATGGGCGTCTCTCGTGTAAAAAAAACCGGTGGCGGCTTCCACATTGGGCGTCGTTATTCTATCGCAACGTGTCCCGACTTCGTAACCCCGCGTTTCAAAGCGCCGGAGCGGGACGGAAATACTGTTCGACCACCTCGAAATCGTAGCCATCGCGGGTTTCGATTACGGCAAACACCGTCTTCAGGAACTCACCCGCATCGCGTCCCCTCGCCTGCGTGGCCTCCAAGGTCAGTAGCCGGCGTTCGACATCCGGCGGATAGAACTGGAGCACCATCCGCCGCTCCGTGGATATCCCCGCTTTGGCCAACAACTGGCGATCGAAGGCGGCCAGCGTGCTGTCCCCATCCCGCCAGGACATATACAAACGGTCTTCGTCCTCGGGGCTGCCACTGCGGGTAGTCGGCCGCGAGGCGGCCAAGTTGGCAGCATAGTCCACCGTGGACGAGCCGCCACCGGCCGCGCCCAACTCGATCTTGAAAAAGTCCAACTGGCGGGCGTAGGCGTTGACACCCGAGGTGGTAAAGCGGATTTCCCACCGCTCCCAGGGAGGGATCAGATCGTCCCTCCCTTCGCCTAAAGGACCGGGGCCGCGACTGTCTCCCATACCCGTACCCGTACCGGCCGCCGCCACCTCAATCGCATCGAATACCGCCTCCTGCGTGCTCATCAAATCCGTGATGACCTCCAACGTGGTCTCCAGCTCGGGTTCAATCAACTCTTCGATCTCGTCCATCGAAGGTTCCTCCAAATCCCGCTCGAATCCCGCCGCATGATCCCCGCGACCGGCATACTCGACCAACTCCACCGGTATCGCCCGCTGCGTGAATAACAACCGCGAGGTCAGCCAGATGATGAACAGCAGACTGACGAAAAATCCGATCACGATCAGCAGCGCGACCAGCATGCCCGCCACTTGATCGTAAGCTGACACGCGGAGGACGCGGGGCGCGTCCGTGCGGGACGAACTCTTCACCGATCGTGATGGGCCAGGGGAATTCACCTGCGTCACCTCGAGCAACCTTTCACCATGGGGCACCCGCCGTACTGCGACCGTTGCCAGATAAGCTTCGTATCAACCGTCTCATTCGATCAAGGTGCCGTCCGGCCGGATCGAAAGATACCAATCCTTCCATCGCTGTACCGCGGCATCCACTTGTTGGGCCGTCGGATTCGCCGGTAAACCGAAACCGCGGAACCGCCGACTGATTCGCCGCAGACCATCCCGCGCCTCACGTACCACCAACGGATCGGGGTCGCTGAGCGCGTAGATCAACGCGGGAACATTGTCCAGATCCTGCGCGCGACCCAAGGTCTTGACCGCTGCCAGTCGCCGTTGGAAATCCGGATCACTGACCATCTGCCGCAAACGCTCGAGTTGGCTGGTCCGCCGAGTCAGATCCTCGTCCAGCGTCAGACCGCCGGGCAGACGCGTCGCATCGAAATCGTGATCGGCTGTGGTGGCCACCAAGTTCAAAAGATCATCCACATCGCGGACCATCTGAGGCGTGACCACCTGACCATCGACCAGTTGGGCATTGGCCAGATTGCGTGGCAAGCCACGCCCCCCAATCAAAGTGCCCTCGTCCGGTACGTTCTGACGGAGGATGCTGCGACTGCTGCGGGTGAGGAACAGAATGGCAAAGGCCGTGTCGACGGCCGGGCTCGAGCCGTGCGATTTTTCCGTAATCCAACTTCCATTTTCATTCTGCGTCCGGCGGAGATACTCGACCCCCTCGATATACCAGTCCGGCTCCGCAACCGCTCGTCCTTCAACAAACTCGCGAAAACTCTTGTAACGCTCGACGGCGTACATGTAGTAATGGTTCCAGCTCTCGATGTCGTAGGCCAGATTCTCCTCGAACCACTGGTTCCCTAATTGTTGGCTCCTCTGCAATCGCTGGGCATTGGTCTGCGTCGGACGAATCGCGGCCGCCTGACGCCGCTTCTCCTCCTCGGAAGGCACCCGTTTCACTGCGGGCGGCAAGCCGTCGTCTTCACGCTCCGCTCGCTGACGCGAGGCGGTAAAGCCGAGCAGATGGGCGCAAATGTAGACACTGCTCAGTCCCGCAGCACTCATCGAATGCGTGACCCGCATCTGGTTCACCAGCTCGAAACCGCCCGGATCACGGGATTGATAAGACCACCCCCCGCTGGGGTCCTGCACCCGCATCAGCCAATTCGCCGCGCGTTCAATCGACTCGCCAGGCACCGCGAAACCATGATGGCGGGCGGCCCATAAGGACAACACACCATACTGCGTCTGCGAGGTGTCATCATAAGTATGAGGACTGTAACCCCAAGTGCCGTTGGGACGCTGCCGCCGGACCATCGCATCCAACAAGTCCTCGATTTCCTCGCGATACCGGTTCGGATTCATCTCGCACAGGAAATACAGACAGACCGCCTCGTTGTACACATGGCTGCCGATGCCGTCTTTCCGTACCCGCTCGACCAACTTCAGGGCCTGTTCGATGGCCTCCCGTACGAAGGGATGCTGCTGGTCTCTACCCACTTTGGTGAGAGCCAACGCCACAAGAAGTTTCCCCCCCACGGCCGGCCCCAGGCTGGGGTCGCTTTCCAAATACTCGGCCGCGCGCTGAAGCAACCGTTGAACTTCCGGACTCTCCGGAGTGTAAGCCGTCGCGACGCTCGCCCACGAACTGGTCAGGGCGATCGCCACCACTATGCAACACCATCGTCCGGAACGTGACCTTCGGCTGCGCATACACAAAACTCCGATTCTCGAGAGGCCCGCACAAAAACGCCTCGGTGGCTCGGGAACTCCGAAAACGACGCGGTTTCGTGCGGGCTTCTTTGTCATGGCCGACAGGGGCCTTCGACTACTCGCTGGAATGCTAACTGTCATCCCGCGGCCTGTCAATTCAGGGGAAAACTTCCCAAGTCATTGGCCCCCAGAAGGTTGTGATTCGGGTGCTCGCGGTCCAAAAGCCACCAAGCTGCTCCCGCAGTGTTCCCGGCCGTGTGAGAACCAATCGCATTCGCCCGCGGTTTTTCTTCACCTGGACGCAATACAACCAAGAAAACCATCCATGCTTGCCTTACGCACTCCGCCCAAAAGATGCAAAAACACAAAGGCGGCTTAGGCAGTGGGTAGACGCTCCCCATCGGCTGCGCTACACTGGCTCACACACTCTCAGGGAGCACGCAACTCATGGCCCACATCGAAGGGATCTCGGAATATCGTCTGGCGAATGGTCTGCAGGTGCTGCTGTTTCCCGATTCGTCCCGTCCCACCGTGACGGTCAGTTTGACGGTCTTCGTCGGCTCCCGACACGAGGGGTACGGCGAGACCGGTATGGCGCATCTGCTGGAACACTTGCTTTTCAAGGGCACACCTACTCATCCGAATGTCCCGCAGGCCCTGCAAAAACGCGGCGCGCGTTTCAACGGCACGACGTCCGGTGATCGCACGAACTACTACGAAACGCTGCCGACAAGCGACGAAAACCTGGAGTTCGCCATCCGCTTGGAGGCCGATCGACTGGTCAATAGCTGGGTTCGCGCCGAGGACCTGGCCTCCGAAATGACCGTCGTGCGAAACG
>SLMF01000596.1 GCA_007133715.1 Planctomycetaceae bacterium | reverse complement strand
TGTTCCCGAGTCACTCCCGCCAGATTCAAATCGGCAAAGGTGACCGGCAGTCCGATCTGGATCAAGAAGTCCACAATGCGATGCGCCTCCTCCACATCGCTGTCATCATCCAGACACAACTGGGTGACGATCCCGAAAGCGACCTTCTCCCCATGCATCAGCCCCTTGCAAGCGGGCACATTGGACAAGGGATTGGCGATCATGTGGGCGGTAGCCAACCCGCCACTTTCGAATCCCAAGCCGGAATGCAGCACGTTCGCTTCGACCACCCGCTCGACCGCCGGCGTGACCAGCCCATTGCGAACCGCACGCAGCGCTTCGAGGCCGAATTCCATCAAGAGTTCATAGCCCAAACGAGCAATGGCCATCGCGGCTTGGGTGGAAGCGCCGCCGGCCAACGTGCCCGCCCGCGTCTTGTAGGACGCCTCGGCCTCGATCCAAGTCGCCAACGCATCCCCCATCCCCGCCGCGAAAGCCCGTGCGGGACCTTTAGCAATAATCTGGGTGTCAACCAGTACCACGTCCGGGTTGAATGCCCAGCACTCGAAGCCGGTGAAATCCGAGCTGTCACTATACCAGACCGTCGCCGCACTGGTCGGCGCATCGGTGGCTGCGATCGTGGGCACGGTCATCAGGCGGAGATCAGCAGCCACGGCGGCAGCTTTGGCTACATCAATCACCTTGCCTCCGCCCAACCCCACGACAATGTCCGCACCCTGCTCGCGGGCGATCCCCGCGACCCGCTGGGCTTCCTCCTGAGTGGCTTCGCCCGAGAAATCGACCTCGACCATCTCCAGTCCGGCTTCCTGGCAGCTGGTTTGAACCGTGCTGCTGACCAGGTTCTTGACCACGGCATCCCACAGCACGACCGGTTTCTTGCCCAGCAGTTTCAGGTACGTGCCGATCTCAGCGATGACGCCTCGGCCTTGGACATATTTTCGCGGCGCGATGAATACCTTTTTCACAACATTGCCTCCTGGAAAGGGGAGAGAAAAAACGATTCCAACCCGCGAGACCGCACACGGGTGCGGATCGCACGTATTTCGTCAAAAAATCAATTGTACTGCTTAACGGGATAAATCTTTCGCACACTCCCGGTTTCGGTCACCTTCAACTACCTGTCGTGCCGCTTACCAGTTCGTCCGCCGGCTTGACCCCATTGACGATCGGCAGCCGTTCTTCACCGGCCAGCATCCGGCGGAGGTGCTGCGCCAGCAAGTGAGGGCTGTTCAAGAACGCATCGATCGTGCTTCCCGCCAAATGGGGTACGAGGGTCACATTCTCCAACTCCAGCAACGGATGTCCGTCTGGCAGGGGTTCTTCATCAAAGACATCCAGCGCGGCACCGGCCAAACGCCCCGCCTTCAGTACGCGGATCAGAGCCTGTTCGTCGACCAAGCCGCTTCGAGCCGTATTGACCAGCACGGCGGTGGGTTTCATCCGTTCCAATTCGGCCGGACCGATCAAATGCCGGGTCGCTTCCGTCAACCGCGCATGCACGGAGACCACGTCCGCCTGGTCCAGCAGACGCTCCAGATCCACCATTTCTACCGGCGAGGTGTCTTCCTGTACATACGGATCATAGGCCAGAATCCGGCAGCCCAAGGCCTGGAGATAGCCGGCCAGCAGTCGGGCCACGGCCCCGTAGCCCACCAGACCGACCGTGCGGCCATTCAGTTCCGGGATAAAGTCACGATTGGGGAACTCTCGGGTCCAACGGCCAGCTTTCAGAGCCGCATGCCCGCGGGCCAAGTTGCGGACTTCGGTCAGGATCAGCCCCAACGTGCATTCCGCCACCGCTCGGGCATTCCGGCCCGGCGTGTTCAACACGGCAATCCCCCGTTGTGTGGCCCAGTCGACGGCCACGTTCTCCGTGCCGCCGCGCAGCACGCCAATGGCTTTCAAGCCGGTCGCCGATTTCAGAACCTGCTCTCCCAACGGGCAGAACTGGACACAAATGATCTCAAAAGCTTCGATGCCCGCGGTCAATTCGGGCGGCAGAGCCACCGCGTTCGGTCCGCCCTGTTCAATCGCCAGATTGGCCTGCTGCAGATCGATCAGCGTCGGCTGTTCCCAACTCCGCACTTCGACCTGCACCCCCTGTTCGTGCAGGCAGTCAAACCCCCGCCGCATGAACTCCGCCGGGATGTAATTGTCACTGATCGCCAGCAATCGCATCGGGAACGTCTCCCTCCCGAGTCCCCGTCAGGCTCTCGGGCTCTACATGGAATTGAAGGGGTCATGCTCGATTCGCCGAGCCCAGCAGATCGATCTTGTCTCGAATCACCGCCGCCATCTCCTGCCGCAAAGGCTGAAACAGGTCGAACGGCAGCGGATCGGGGCGTTCATGGAGAACCGCGGTGGTCTTGACGCCCCGGTACATCGCGATCCGCAGATCCGCATAAATGTTCAGCTTGCAAATCCCTTCCTGCGCCGCCGCGCGGATCTGATCGTCCGGGGTCCCCGAACCTCCGTGCAGCACCAACGGGACGCGACTGGCTGCATTCAGCTCCTTCAACCGCGCGATGTTCAAATCGGGCAGCGAGCGGTAGACGCCGTGGGCGGTGCCAATCGATACGGCCAGTGCATCGCAACCCGTCAACTCGACAAATCGTGCCAATTCGTCGGCTTCGGTCAGCACGTTCTCGACGTGGGCCACGTCTTCCAGGTCCATTCCGCCCACATGCCCCAATTCCGCCTCGACACTCACCCCACGCGGGTGTGCCAACTTAACCACCGCTTGGGTCAGTGCCACGTTCTCCTCGAACGGCAGGCGCGAACCGTCGATCATCACCGACGTGTAACCCAACTCCAACGCCCGCTGGACCGATTCGATCTTGCTGGCATGGTCCAAATGGAGGACGACCGGCACATCCATCGCAGCGGCCGCCGCCTTGACCACGCTGGATTGGTAGATCCAGCCCAGGCCCCCGCTACTCTCCAAATCCCGTTCCAGGGTCATCATGATGGCCGGCGAGCGTTTCTCGGCTGCCGTCTCCAGAATCGTGCGGGCCATCACATCTTCGGTATAATCGAAAGCCGGCACAGCATAATGCTGCTCCCGAGCCGCATCCAGAACTTCCTTCAGGGTGACCAACATCTTGGTGGTAAACTCCAGCAATCCCAGGATTTCCTATGTGTTCCCGCCGACCGACGGCAAGAACCCCTCGACTCTTTCCCCGCAGCCTATCGCATCAGCATGCCCCCGGTAACGTCCACGGTGGCACCGGTCATGTAACCGGCGCGATCCGAGGCCAGGAAGACAATCACATCGGCAATGTCTGAGGGTTCCGCGATCCGCCGCAACGGGATCCGCTCCAGATACGGTTGTTCGCCCTGCGCCAACGTCGCCCGCGACATTTCCGTCCGGGTCATCCCCGGCGCGACCAGATTCACGTGAATCCCGCGGGGTGCCACCTCCCGAGCCAGCGAGACACTAAAACTGACCAAGCCTGCCTTGGAAGCCGCATAATGGGCATGCCCGGTCGTCGAGCCTTGAAAGGCGGCAGGCGAAGTGATGTTGACGATTCGACCCCCTCGATCGGCTGCGAGCCACTCCCGCACGGCACTGCGACAGGTCAAAAACGAACCCAACAGATTGACCTGCAATACCCGTTCGAATTCGTGGGGATCGATCTCATGTGCGAGGGCAGTGGGCCAAATGCCGGCATTGTTGACCAAAATGTCGGGCGTACCAAACTCCTGTCGAGTTTGACGATACAACTGGTCCACCTGGTCCGCGACGGACACATCCCCCCCAATCGCGACCGCTCGCGTGTGGTATTGATCCCACAATCGTTCGACCAACGCCTCCGCCTCGTCCGACAAGTCGATCCCCCGCGAAGCATCGCGGAGAAAACTGATGGCCAGTTGACACCCCTCGGCCGCCAACCCCTCACAGATCGCTCGACCAAGCCCACGCGAACCACCGGTCACAATCGCCGTCTTGCCATTCAAATGCAGATCCACTGGAACACTCGCTCATTCAACATGCGGGAAAAGGTATTCGATTGGACGGTAGTTATACCCAGCAGCCGTCGCGATGAAAAAGGGGGTGACTCGAATCGCGTTCCCACTCCAGCTTATAAAATAGCTCGTTCAGATCAAACGGAAATAGTCCTATCGAACTACTGAAAGACTGGCCTACTTGGTTGCCGCGAGCAGCCAGGGTACATTGGGCGGTGCGTTGCGTCCGCTGGTGGCGCTTCCGGGGCAGTCCTGTGTCCTGTTGACCCGTTGCTTTGCCTGATACGAAAGGCTGATTTGGATGAAACAGTTTCACTCGACCACCATGTTGCAAGCGATTTCGTTCGCTGCCCGAAAACACGCGAAACAATTGCGCAAGGACGAAGTCACCCCGTACATCGCGCACCCCATGCGGGTGCTGACGATCTTGACCACGGCGTTCCAAATCGATGATCCGGAGGTGCTGGCCGCTGCCGTGCTGCACGATACGATCGAAGACACCCTGACCGATCGCGACGAACTGACCGAACACTTTGGCCCGCGGGTGGCGGAAATGGTCGCCCTGTTGAGCAAAGACAAGCGGAGCTCGGAAGAAGAGCGGGAGGAAGAGTATTATCGTCTGCTGGCGGAGGCGCCGATTGAAGTGAAGTTGTGCAAGCTGGCCGACCTGTACGACAACTTGGTTGACGCGGCTGCGTTGCCACCAAATCTGCGGGGCAAGACCATCGCGCGGGCTCAAAACCTGCTCGAACTGTTCACACCGGATTTCCCCCCCGAACGTCAAGACGCTTTGGAACGCTTCGAGGAACGGATCCGGGCCGCGATCGCCTCCCTGGCCAGTTGATTGGCTGCGGCCCGCGTGAAGAACCCCTTCGAGCAGGGAGACGGTGAGTCACTCCGGCTTGCAGTGGAAATGAACCGATGCCCGATCGACGCCAACACCGCGGGCCGCACCCAGAAGACCGGCAACTGTTTACTTCGGCCATGCTGCCGGTATTGAATCGGGCGGTGGCCGATCTCAGTTGGCTGCTGTCCCGCGGTTATTCCCCCGACGCTGCCCTGCAATTGGTGGGTGACCATTTTCAATTGGTCCAGCGACAACGCTTGGCCGTGCGGCGATGTAGTTGTTCGGATCAGGTCTTATGGCACGTCCAGCGGACGGAAGTACCCGCAGAGTGTTGGCAGGGTCAACACGTGGCGGTCGATGGCTTCAATGTGCTGATCACCGTGGAAGCGGCCCTGGCAGGCGGTGTGCTGCTGCTGGGCCGCGACGGCTGTCTGCGAGACATGGCCAGCCTGCATGGCAGTTTTCGGCAAGTGGAAGAAACCGCCCCGGCTCTGGAACGGGTGGGACAGGTCCTGTCAGCCTGCGGCGTCGGGCCGACCACGTGGTACCTGGATCGTCCGGTTTCCAATAGCGGCCGACTGGCCCAGCGGATTCGCGACCTGGCAGTCCACCACCAGTGGCCCTGGCAGGTGGAAGTGGTCCGGGATGTCGATCATGTGCTGAAAGAATCGCCCCACATGATTGCAACCGCCGATAGCGGGGTGCTTGGACACTGCCAGCGCTGGTGCAATCTGGCGTGGGAAGTGGTCGCCCGCCGCGTGCCCACCGCGCCGCTACTGGCACTCGATGGCCGGTCCGACGCGTCCCTCCCCTCGTAGCATGTGGCTCTCCTGCCCCGGGAATCACCCGAGCCGACCTCCCGCACGACTCTGTTGGTTGCCAAACAGGATGATCCGCCCGCACTCGGGACAAATCTTGGCCAACACCACACCCAGACGAGGTATCGTGCGGGTGAACATGCTGGCCGCCGAATCGGGGGCGGCGTACGAGAGTTCGGTGTGCCCGATCCCTTGGCCACCCATCCCCGTTCCGGTCGCATCCAATAGCTTGATCGGCTGCAATTCAAACTCGCAATCGGGACAGTGGTTACGTTGTTCGGTCATCGGTCGATCACTCCTCGGTTCCGAGCAGAGTTGTGTTGGTGGGCTTTCCGTTCGGCAGTCAGGATCCATCATCGGCTCCCGGCGGCCAGCTTTCCGGTCCCAGGACACGAAAGTGGGCTTGATTCGACTGGCCCGACGCGAGTTCACGAGCCTGGATACTCCAAACTCCCCAACTTTCGTTAGTCGCCAAATCAAGCTCCACTTCCAGCTTTCCTCCAACTGCCCCATAGTAACCGCTAAACTCCGCCTCTCGCCCTGCAGCGTCCTGGATGCTCAACTGGATCGGCACGACCGCCGGAACCGGTGTGCCGTCTTCGTCCAGAATTTCAACTTGAAACTGCAGACGATCGCCTAACGCGGCTGCCTGGGGGGGCGCGATCTGCAGCGAGTCGATCGGTCGATCCAACACCAAGTAGACCCCGCCGTCGCAAGGGCCCAGCCGCACAGGAAAACTCAACCGCTCGCCGTCCTGATGCGTGGAAATCCGTTGCTGGTTCACCAGATCGTAGACAACGCCTCCGTCGCGAACAACGCGGAGTTGCGTTTCGGAAGGTAACCCGTTTTCCATCACCAAACGGTGATGGCCCACGTAATCACCGAACTCGCGATGATCGTTGACCGCAAAGACGTAGTCGGTGTCCCGCCAGCGGCGCCGATACGGCACCACGTCAGGATTCGTGCTGTCGACCGGGTGGCGATAGGTCCCCTCCAAAGCCTCTCTCAGTTGGGCAGCCCGCTGCTGCAGTTCCCGTTTGTCTTGCTCTGCATCGCCCGTCCGCTGATAGGCGGGCAGCACCACATCCGGGACAATAGCCGGGCACAGATGGGGGTCGCCGACCACCAGTCCCCCGGCCTCCTGAAAAGCCTGGATCCGCTGGACCACCCCTTCGGTCAGGACGTCACAGTCGGGCAGGACCAGCACCCGGAT
>SLMF01000614.1 GCA_007133715.1 Planctomycetaceae bacterium | reverse complement strand
ACACCTGCCCGGCGATCAACTTGTTCCCGCGGCGGGCCGACCGGATCCATCTGGACCAGCGGCAGGCCGAGTTTCATGTGGTGCCGGACCGCACGCGGCCTTTGGATTACGAGCCGTATCAGGTGCGAGAAGTAATCGGTTACGGGGAGGGCGATCTGCAGCAGGAGTTCGCCCCGTTCTATGCCGCTTTGGATCGCCCCGAAGACGCGGGGGTGCCGGGCGGGCAGCGGGGCAGCGCCTACTACACCGTTCGCCGCAACTTTCGCGTACTGTCCGAAAAACAGCGGGATGTGGGGGCCCGCACCAGTTACATCGGCAGCGAGATGTTCCTGGCGTTGGTCGATGCCCAGCAGGCACCCTATCGCAGCGATCTGCGGCAGTTGGGCGTGTCGCTGCTGTGTACGAATCGCGATCTGCCCCTGCTGATGTCGGTGGGAGCGGGCAGCACGGATTTCTCGGCCGAGGTGAATTTACCGATCCGGGCCATCCGCATCCTGGCCGGACCCACCCGCCCCCGGCCGCCGCTGTCCTATGGCTCGGGCGAAGTCGCCTGGCGGTTGCTGAATCACCTCTCGCTGAACTATGCCTCGCTGGTGGACGATCCCCGACGTGGCGGGGCCGCCGCCCTGCGGGAATTGCTGGCGCTGTATGCGAACCTGGCCGAACCCCATGTGCGAAAACAAATCGAAGGCGTCCGCTCGGCAGTCGCCCAGCCCGTCATCCGGCCGATCGTCAGCGATGGTCCCCTGGCCTTTGCCCGCGGGATGCAGGTGAATCTGACGCTGGACGAAGCCTCGTTCGAGGGCACGGGCGGGTTTCTGTTGGGAGCGGTGTTGGAAGAGTTTTTTGCCCGTTACGTTTCGATCAATTCGTTTACCGAGACCGTCGTGCATACGATGGATCGGGGAGAGATCATGCGATGGCCGACCCGGATCGGGCGACGGCAGAGTTTCTAGCCCTGTGTGACGAACTCGCCCGAGCCCCGCACGCCTTCAACTTCTTCCACGCCCTGCGGCGTCTGGAGTGCGCGGCCGCCGAGAAGCCGCGGCTGGGCGAAAGCGCCCGAGCGCACGAGGATCCGCTGCGGCTGAGCCAGGATCCGTCGCTGAACTTCGCCCCGCGGACAATCAGCCGCTTGGTACGCACCGCGCCCGACACCCCGCCGCGGTTGGAAGTCCTCTTCCTGGGACTGTTCGGCCCTCACGGACCCCTCCCGCTGCATCTGACCGAATACGCCCGCGATCGGATCCACCATCACAACGATCCTACCTTCGCCCGCTTTGCCGATGTCCTGCATCACCGCCTGCTGTCGCTGTTCTACCGGGCCTGGGCCAATGCCCAGCCCACTGTGAATCGCGATCGCCCGGAAACCGACCGTTTCGCCACCAGCGTGGGAGCCCTGTTCGGACTGGCCGCCCCGACCATGCACCATCGCGATACGGTCCCCGATGATGCCAAACGCTACTATGCGGGCCTGCTCTCCGCCGGGCCACGCCATCCGGGCGGTCTGCAGGCGATCCTGGAAGACTTCTTCGGCCTGCCGGTCCGGTTGGAGGAGTTCGTGGGGCGCTGGACGGATATCCCGCCCGAATGCCGCTGTGTGCTCAGCCCCCAGACCCCCACGGCACGCCTGGGCGTGACCACCACCGTCGGTGCCCAGGTATGGGATTGCCAGCAGACCTTCCGCATCTGTGTGGGACCGCTCTCCTGGTCCGATTACCGCCGCCTGTTGCCCGGCGGCGACAGCCTGGCCATGCTCGGCGACCTGGTCCGCAATTATGTGGGCGACGAACTGATCTGGGAATTGCAGTTGATCCTGCAACGCAAGCAAGCACCGTCGGTCCAGTTGGGTACCCGGGGCCAGCTGGGCTGGAACAGCTGGCTGGAGCCGGAAAGTCTCACGCGCGATCCGGGCGATTTCTGCTGGAATGCGCAGGCCCCGCAGGATCCCCGGCAGTGCCAGACGTAGCCCGCCCGCAGGCCGAGCTGCACGGTCGCCCGCGGCATTCATCCGATCCTACCGCTTCGAAGGAACCTCAGATCCATGCCCGATATCCCCCGTACCTCGCTGTTCGGCAAACTCAATCCGCTGGCCTACAGGGCGATTGAGGGAGCCACCGTGTACTGCAAACTCCGCGGCAATCCCTACGTGGAACTGGCCCATTGGTTCCACCAGTTGCTCGAGCTGCCGGATTCCGACCTGCACCGCATCATCCGCCACTTCGGCCTGGAGCCCAGCCGTTTGGCTCGCGAGTTGACCGAGGCCCTGGACCGGCTGCCCCGTGGTTCGACTTCGATCTCCGACTTCTCCTCGCAAATCGAAGAGGCCATCGAACGCGGCTGGGTCTATGGCACCTTGCTGTTCGGCGACACGCAGGTGCGGATCGGCTACCTGGTGGTGGGGATGCTGAAGACCCGCAACCTGGCCTTGGCCTTGAGCGGGATTTCGCAGGAGTTTCGCAAGCTGCGGACGGATACGCTGATCGAGCAGTTCGGGCAGATTGTGGGCGGATCGCCCGAGGATACGCTGGCCGCGGCCGATGGCTCCCAGCTGGGCGGGGCGGCACCCGGCGAGGCCAGCGGGGCCCTGCCGCCCGCACCCATGGGCAAGCAGGAAGCCTTGCGACGCTACGCCGTGGACTTGACCGAGCGGGCCCGGCAGGGCGATATCGATCCGATCGTCGGCCGCGACGAAGAGATCCGCCAGATCGTCGACATCCTCATGCGCCGCCGCCAGAACAACCCGATCCTGACCGGCGAGGCGGGTGTGGGCAAGACGGCCGTGGTCGAAGGCTTTGCCCTGCGGATCGCCGCCGGCGATGTGCCCCCCCCGCTGAAGGATGTCTCGCTGCTGACCCTGGACATCGGGCTGTTGCAGGCCGGAGCCAGTATGAAAGGCGAGTTCGAACAACGGTTGCGGCAGGTGATCGAGGAGGTCCAGGCGGCCGAGAAACCGATCATCCTGTTCGTGGACGAAGCCCACACGCTGATCGGGGCGGGCGGGGCGGCGGGTACCGGGGATGCCGCCAATCTGCTGAAACCGGCCCTGGCTCGCGGTACCTTGCGGACCATCGCCGCGACCACCTGGGCCGAGTACAAAAAGCACATCGAAAAGGACCCCGCCCTGACACGCCGCTTCCAGGTCATCCAGGTGCATGAACCCAGCGAGGAAAAAGCGATCCTGATGATGCGGCGCATGGCCTCCGTGATGGAACAGCATCACCAGGTGCAGGTCCTGGACGAAGCGATCGAAGCCGCGGTGCGACTCTCCCACCGCTATATCCCCGCCCGCCAGCTGCCCGATAAATCCGTGAGCCTGCTGGATACGGCCTGCGCGCGGGTGGCGATCAGCCAGCATGCGGTGCCGGCTGCTGTGGACGATTGCCGACGCCGGATCGAGGCCCTGGAGACGGAACTGGCCATCATCCAGCGGGAAACGGCGGTGGGGGTGGAAACGGCCGTACGCCAGGCGGCGGCCGAGGCCAAACTGGCGGAAGAACGTCAGCGGCTGCAGGAACTGGACACTCGCTGGACCCGCGAACGCGAACTGGTACAGCAGCTGCTGGAGCTGCGGGCCCAATTGCGGGGCGAATTGGGCACGGTCGAGGGTACGCAGAGCCGGTTGGAACAAGCGGCCGATGCGGCGGCCGTCGCCACCCCGGTGCAGACCGCCGGCGGGGAACCGGCCAGCCCGCCGTCTGCCGAACAACGCTCCGCCTGGCTGGACGAACTCCACCGCCTGCAGGAAGCATTGAGCCAGTTGCAAGGCGAAACGCCCCTGATCCTGCCCACCGCCGACGAGCAGGCCGTCGCCGCCGTGGTCCAGGATTGGACCGGGATCCCCGTCGGACGCATGGTCAAAAACGAGATCGAAACGGTGCTCCAGCTGGCCGACCTCTTGAACCAGCGGATCATCGGCCAGCGGCATGCCCTGGAACAGATCGCCCGCCGCATCCAGACCTCGCGCGCCTCGCTGGATAATCCCCAGAAACCGATCGGCGTGTTCCTGCTGGCCGGGCCGTCCGGAGTCGGCAAGACGGAAACCGCCCTGGCCCTGGCCGAAGCCCTCTATGGCGGCGAACAAAATGTGATCACGATCAACATGAGCGAATTCCAGGAGGCGCATACGGTCAGCACCCTCAAAGGAGCTCCGCCCGGCTACGTGGGCTATGGCGAAGGCGGGATCCTGACCGAAGCCGTCCGCCGCCGACCTTACAGCGTCGTGCTCCTGGACGAAATCGAAAAAGCCCATCCGGATGTGCATGAGATCTTCTTCCAGGTGTTCGACAAAGGCTGGATGGAAGACGGCGAGGGCCGCTTCATCGACTTCAAAAATACCCTGATCCTGCTGACCACCAACGTCGGCACCGAGCTGATCGCCAACATGTGCCAGGACCCCGAACTGATGCCGGACCCCGAAGGACTGACCAAGGCTTTGCGCCAACCGCTGCTGAAGGTCTTTCCGCCCGCCCTGCTCGGACGCCTGGTCGTGATCCCCTACTATCCGCTCAGCGACGAAATGATCGGCCAGATCGCGGAACTCCAATTGCAGCGGATCGCCCGCCGCGTCCAGCAGAATCATGCGATCCCCCTGGTCTACGACAACCGGGTGATCCGCTTGATCGCCAGCCGCTGTACCGAATGGGAAAGCGGCGGCCGGATGATCGATGCCATCCTGACCAACGTCGTCCTGCCGACGATCAGCCGCGAACTGCTGACGCGGCTGCTGGACGGCCGCGCCCCCACGCGGGTCCAGGTCTCGGTCGCCGACAACGATTTCCACTATGACTTCGATTAGGCTCCCTTTTCTTTTACAAAGGAATGACGGATGGCAGGCAACAAGGTTTCAATCGACAAGGAGCTGCTGACGGTCGAGAACAGCGACATGTTGAAAGACGCGCGGACCCCGGCCGCCAAGGATCTGCTGAAGATCTCGCCGTTCTTCGTGCGCAGCGAGATCAATCTCCAAGGGCTGGCACGCAATCCGGCCTTGGACAAGAAAATCACAGCCGCCGTCCAGAAGCGCGCGGATGGCTACGAGAAAGAATTGGTAGGTCAGCTGAAGAAACTGGTCGACGAGCTGATCGAACTGCGCAAGAAGGATGAGAAGAGCAGCGACGACAAGCTGGGGGATTCGGCCGAGACGAAGGTTCGGAAGGTTTCGGACGCCCTGGATGACGCGTTGGTGGAATTCGGCCACGACATGCGCAAGGCGCTGAAGAACATCGTCAAACTGACGTCCAGCATGAAGAGCATTTCCCGGGGCCAGTTCCGGGGACTGAAGTTGATGCACGAGTTTTCGGGCGGGTCGAACCGGGAGTTGGCCGAAGCCTATGGAGAGACGGCCCAGGATCTGGCCAGCGTCGCCAAAAAACTGATTGTGGCTGCGGTCGACGAAAAAAAGCTGCGGGCGGCCGCGAGCCAAGGCCTTGAACAGGCCCTGAAGGAAACGCGTCAGTGGGAGAAAGACGCCCAGGACTCGTCGGGCAGCGGCGACCGCCAAAACAAGCTCGTCTTGAAGACGGCCCGTAATCTCCAGAGTTTACTGGACGAACTGAATGCCCATTTGGACACGTTTCACAAACTGCTGACCAGCACCGCCAACGGCGCGAACAAGCGGTTGACACAATTCAAAAAGGACGCCCCGGACAAAGAGAAGAAGGCGCTGCAGACGGTCATCAAGGAGCTTCAGCTGCTGATCAAGGAAGCGGCTGCCCGCCAGGAGGCGAGCGGCCAGCTGGCGACCAACTACCGGCGGCTGTCAGCGGCTACCACGGCGCCCGCACTCGCCGATTGGCGGAAACGGTTGGAACACGATCTCCGCGCCGTCGCGGCCTGGAAAGATCTGCCCGTCCGGCACCTGAACAAGGTGATCAGCGAGCTGAACCAACTGGCCAAGAAGCTGGCTTGACCAGCCGTCACCTCGCTGGCGGCCATACAGGGACCGGAACCACGTTGGATAACCCGTCGCGCCGCGGCGGAACACCACGCCAGAAAACGCAACCGGAACTCGATTTTCTTTTAACCCTGGGAGTATCGCGATGAAAGATAAATGGCTGGATGATTGGAAGCGGACCAAGAAGAAGTTCGAAGAACTGACCGGCAAGAAGAAGCCGAGCGAGAAGTTGCTGGGGATCTTTCGCAAGTCGTCGGGCATGGAATCCGCACTGAAGAGTTGCGACAAAGGGATCGAAGCACTCGACAAGAACTGGACCCAAGGCGATCAGAAACGGCTGAAGAGCCAGCAGGACATGCAGAAGGCCATCGTCAGTTTCAAGAAGGAAGCGGACAAGTACACGCAGATGCTGGACAGTGCGATCGCCAAGAGCAAGGATGCGGAGGAGAAGACGGTCTATTATCGCGGGTTGAAGATGTTGAAAGCCAAGTTGGCCGAATACGCCGATTCGTACGAGCAGAGTCTGGCCTTCGATCAGGCCCAGTTGGAAGAGGGAGAGAGCTACGCGGACAAGCATTGGAAGATTGCGGAGAAGAAGCTGAAGGCGGCCGTTTCGACCGCCGTCGCGCGGGTCAAAACGGCGGCAGCGGTCGTGAGCAAGGAAAAGGAGGAGAGCTGGCCCGACTTTATTACCAACCTGACCCAGGGAATTCGCGAACTGACCTGGGCCTTGGAGAACGTCCAGGATGCGCGCAAGAAAGGTGCGGAACTGGCGGATCCCGCCGGTCTCTTGAAGTCGTTGAGCACTTTGGAAGGCAAGCTGCCCAACGGGCCGGGTGTTCTGGACGCTTCCCAGATGCTGGCCTTTACCAAAACGTTGGCCGAGATCGCCAAAGCGGTCAAGAAGACCTACAAGATCTAGCCAGGAGCCTCTTTGCGGGCAGCCCTT
>SLMF01000526.1 GCA_007133715.1 Planctomycetaceae bacterium | reverse complement strand
ATCTTCGATTCGCCGTTGGAAGGTGAGGTGGGCCGGGATTTTCTCAGTCTGGTCGCCACGGACAATCGCGCAGCCGGATATGCGGGCGGTCAGACGCTGGCCGAGAAGCTGGGAGGACAGGGCAAAGTGGTCTTGCTGCGGTATCAGGAGGGCTCGGCCAGCACGATGCAGCGGGAAGCCGGTTTTCTGGACGCCATCGCGGAGTATCCGGACATCGAGGTGATTGTCGACAACCGCTATGGCGGGGCGACGGCGGGCGAGGCCCAACAGGAAGCCGAGCGGATGCTGGATCGGTTGCGGGAGGCGGACGGTATTTTTACGGTCAACGAATCCTCGACGATGGGGATGCTGGTCGCGCTGCGAGGTAATCGCATCGAGGGCAAGGTGTTTGTCGGTTTTGACAGTTCGACCGAGCTGATTCGCGGCCTGCGGCAGGGGGAGCTGCAGGCGTTGATCAGCCAGAATCCGCAGCGGATGGGTTATCAAGCGTTGCAGACGATGGTTGCCGCGTTGCGAGGCGAGTCGGTGGAGCCGTTGATTGACACGGGGTATGTGGTGGTGACGCCGGAGAATGTGGACACGCCTGAGATTCGTGCGGTGACGGGCCAGTAGTTTCTTGATTCTTGCCGTCGTTGAAGTCGGACCCGAGCTGATGAGCGATAAGCCTCGCCTGCAGATGACCGACATCCACAAGCGTTTTGGTCCGACGGTGGCGTTGGACGGGGTGAGTTTATCGGTCGATAGCGGCCAGGTATTGGCCTTGGTCGGTGAAAACGGGGCGGGCAAGAGCACGCTGGTGAAGATCCTGTCGGGGGCGTATCGCGCGGATCGGGGCGCGATGTGGTTGGATGGTCAGCCTTACCAGCCGCGTCATCCGCTGGAGGGGCGCCGGGCCGGCGTGGCGATGATTTATCAGGAGCTGTCCCTGGCACCGGATTTATCGGTGCTGGAGAACATCGTGCTGGGTGCGGAGCCGCATTGGGGTCCGTGGGTGCGGTGGCGGCTGGCACGGGAGCGGGCGGCCGAGGCCTTGCGGCGGGTGGGGCGACCGGATTTGCACCTCAACCGGCTGGTAGGGCAGCTCAGTCCGGCGGAGCAGCAGTTGGTCGAGATCGCGCGAGCCCTGGCGGGCCATTGCCGAGTGCTGGTTTTGGATGAGCCAACCAGCAGTCTGACGGCGGCCGACATCGAACGTCTGTTCCAACTGGTGGGCCAGTTGCGGGATCAGGGCGAAGCGATCATTTACATCAGCCATTTCCTGGAGGAGATCCAGGCGATCAGCGACCATTACGCGGTATTGCGTGACGGTCGTGGGGTGGGGGGAGGCCGGACTGCCGAAGCGACGATCGAGGGGATTATCGGCCTGATGGTGGGTCGTGCGGTCGAGGACCTGTATCCGCGTTCGGAGCGGGTGGCGGGGGACGTGGTGTTGGCGGTTGAGGGTCTGAGCGGAAAAGTGCGGCTGCGTCAGGCGGGTTTCGCGTTGCGGCGGGGCGAGGTGCTGGGGATTGCCGGACTGGTCGGGGCCGGGCGGACGGAACTCCTGCGATGCCTGCTGGGGCTGGATGCCGTGCAACAAGGCCAAGTCCGCTTGGCCCTGCTGGCCGGCCAACCGCTTCGCGAAGCCGCGCACGACTCGCCCCGCGCTCGCTGGCAAGCCGGTTTGGGGATGGTCAGCGAAGACCGTACCCAGGAAGGACTGGCTTTGAACTTGTCGCTTTCCGATAACCTGACATTGTCCCGTCTGCCCTTTTTCACCAGTCCCGCATCTCAACGGCGGGCCAGTGGGACCTGGATCCAGCGACTGGCCATCCGCTGTGCCGGACCCGACCAGCCGATGCGGGACCTGTCGGGCGGAAATCAGCAGAAAGTTGCCCTGGCACGCCTGCTGCACCACGATGTGGATGTGCTGCTGCTGGATGAACCGACGCGGGGCATCGACGTGGCGTCCAAAGCCCAAATCTACCAGTTGATCGACGAACTCGCCTTGCGCGGTTGCGCCGTGCTGATGGTCAGCAGTTATTTGCCCGAGTTGCTGGGCGTCTGCGACCGGATCGCGGTCATGTGCCGCGGGGTCCTGGGCGCGGCGCGACCGGCCGCCGAATTGTCCGAGCATGCGATCATGCGGGAGGCGATCGGAGCCACGGAACTTGCAGAAGGGGAGGCAGCATGAGCGAGAGCGGCCAAGGCAGAACGGCGATGACGGTCAGCACGGTGCGCCGCCTGCTGACGCTCTTCGGGCCCCTGATCGGGCTGGCCTTCGTCGGCGTCCTGTTCAGCATCCTGGCGCCGCGGACATTCCTGGCCACCGATAACCTCCTGCTGATGCCGCGGCATGCCGCCGTGATTGCTATTGCCGCGATGGGCATGACGCTGATCATCATCAGCGGCGGGATCGATTTGTCCGTCGGCTCGAACATCGCCCTGTCCTCCGTCGTGGTCGCTCTGCTGCTGACCGGTCAATCGCCTCAATTCCTGCACTGGCTGCTGCCCTCGTACAACCCCTGGTCACCTTGGGCCGCAGCCTTCGGCGGGATCGCCTGCGGACTCCTGTGCGGGTTGCTGAACGGAGCCCTGATCACCGGGCTGCGGTTGAGTCCGTTTATCGTCACGCTGGGGACCATGGGACTGCTGCGGGGATTGGCCAAAGGAATGGCCGACCAGCAGACCGTGTTCCCGCCGCCGACGGGGCTGAATACCCTGCTACAGCGATTGGCCCCCGAACAGGCCTGGATGCTGCTGCCACCGGGTGTCTGGCTGATGTTGCTGTTGGTCGGGGCTACCGCCCTGCTGCTGAGGTATACCCGCCTGGGCCGCCATGTCTACGCGATCGGATCGAACGAAGCGACCGCCCGACTGTGCGGGATCCCGGTAGCCACGGATAAATTGATCATCTACGGACTGGGCGGCATGATGGCCGGCATCGCCGGGGTGTTGCAATTCTCGTTCCTCACCACGGGCGACCCGACCACCGCGCCCGGTTACGAGCTGCACGTGATCGCCGCGGTGGTGATCGGTGGGGCCAGTTTGGCGGGAGGGCAAGGCTCCGCGATGGGCAGCCTGATCGGCACCACGATCATGGTCGTGGTCGCCAATGGCTGTATCAAGGTCGGCTTGAGCAACTGGCACCAGGAAGTGATCACCGGTGTGATCATTGTGCTGGCCGTCGCCCTGGACCGTCTGCGCCGTCGCTGACGCATCGGAGGCTGGCGGGCTCGGCCGGAGGTTTTCCGAGTCCGATCGTGCTCGATCGACCTTTTCGCCGAGGTCTGCGTTCGTTGGATCAACCGCGTCAGCAGCGACAGAATCCGTCTTCAATCGGGTTTACCACGTCGGTCAAATACGTCATCAAGGTCTCCCCCGATATAGGAGACCTTCGGTCGGCGCGGGGGGCTCGGTCAGCGACCGGCCCCAGCGCTGCGGGAACCGGGACAGCCGCGACGAACGCGACCGTAATTTCTTTGCAGAGGCTAACCATCGGTCAGAAAAGGAGCCTGCCAGAGTCTAGTAGCGGGATATCAGTCGCAGGAAAATCGTATCCGGGGGGTCGTAGGAGGGCGTTCCCGAGCGATATTGCAGGTGGCGTTCCAGAGCCCAGCCGATTTCTGCAAACAATTGGCTGCGGCGGGTGCCGAGCTGGATGCCGGTGGTCAGGCGAAAATCGCGGTAGGTGAATTTGTCCGGACTGCCGTCCTGGCGTTCGATCGTCCACATGCCCCCGCCCATCTCGGAAGCGAAGTACAACCAGTGGGACGCCGCGAACCGGTACGCGATCATCGGTTTGGGAAATACGGCTTCGACCCGCCAGTCCGCGTGCGGAGTCCAGAGCGTACCGAGCACCGGCAGCAGCTGGACATCGTCCCGATGCAGGTAGTCCAGGCCCAGCACCCACTGCCAATGCGGGCTGGTGCGGTAGTAGACCACGGCGTGCGAGGGAAAGCGAAAGGCCTGGCGCGCGCTGGCGCGAAAGTCCGTGTACCATCCCGCGCGAAACATCAAATCCACCCACAGGTTTTCGGTCAGCCGCTGCCGACGTGGCAAGGCGACGGTCAAATCGTACAGCCGGGGCGGGAGGTCGGTCTGCCGGGGACCACTGAAAAAATGGATCACGCCGCCGAAATCATAGCCCAACCAGCCGAACGACGAATCGGAATCCGACAGCAGTGGCAGGGTGAAGATCCCCATCCGATCACCTTTGCCGATCAACCAAGTCATCGGGACCTGGCGCCCCGCACCTCGGTAGAAGAAATCGCCGAAGGTCCCCTCCCGTTCCGAGCTGCCGGAAGGAAAGTCCAAATCGATGCGTGTGGCCCGCTCCCAATCGATCCCTTCCGGCATGACGCCGCTCTCCAGAGACGCGAGGCTGGCCGGGTTCGCGTGAGGCGAAAAGTCCCGGGAAATACCGCCATCCAACTCGTGTGCCCCCGACAGGTGGTTTTGAGACGAGGCGTGGGGGTGAATCGAGCCCTGGTCGAGGAGAAGCGGGTACTCGGGGCCGGGTGTCGGAGCCGGTACGCCGGGGAACAGATCCTCGGTTCCGTTAAATACAGGGAAAGAATTGTAGCCTGCCGAGGGATGGTACCAAACGCTGCCCCCGGCCCCTCCCTCAGCGAGTACCGATCCGGGCAACAGGACCGTTCCGGCGACCAGCAGCCAGCTTCCCCAAGTGCCTGCGAAACGCTTGGCACACCCCCGAACCACTGCCGTGGAGGGGGGATTCAAGCCACCAGCGCAACCGAATCGAGCGAAATCGTCCATGAAGTCATTCATCCAAACCGAGAAGAGTCGGGAGTATGCCAGTTTTTGGCGGACACGTACAGTTCGAATTCCGAGAAGTCGCTCACCAGCCGCCTCGGTCTCAATGCAACCAGCCCCTACGGGTGAAGCGGTGGGGATGGTATCGGTCGCGCAAGGCGGGCAGTCAAGAAAAACCGGTCCGGGTAGCTTGCGCTTTCCTGCTGGTTTATGATAGAGACGGGTTCATCAAGGGCACCTGCGTCTTGTACCCCCCCACAAGGTAAACGTTTGCTTCTTGTGTGCACCGATTCGCAGGCAGAGGAGATGGGTGAATGTCATCAGCTTGCATCAGCGTGATCGGCCTTACTCTGTCGCATGCGCTCGGGATTGCGGCCATGCTGCTGCTGATCGTGGTCGCCCTCGTCGTGGTGGTGGTCGTGATCAAGTATGGGGCGTTATGGTTTCAAGCCTTCATGTCCAGTGCAGATGTCAGTTTGCTCAGTCTGATCGGCATGGGGTTTCGCGCGGTGAACTCGAATTTGATCGTGACGGCCAAGATCATGGGAGCCCAAGCCGGCCTGGATATCAACCGCCGGACCGGGATGAGCACCGCACGAGTGGAAGCTCATTTTCTGGCGGGCGGCAATGTGATGAACGTGGTGCGAGCGATCATTGCGGCCAACCGAGCGGGAATCGACTTGGACTTCGACCGGGCCGCGGCCATCGATCTGGCCGGCCGCGATGTCCTGGAAGCCGTACGCACCAGCGTCTATCCCAAGGTCATCAACTGCCCCAACCCGGACACGGACGGCCCCGCGAAGCTCAGTGCCATCGCCAAGAACGGGGTTGAACTGCGGATTCGCGTGCGGGTGACGGTGCGCACCAACCTGCATCAGTTGATCGGCGGGGCGACGGAGGAAACCATCATTGCCCGCGTCGGCGAGGGTATCATCACGGCGGTGGGTTCAGCAAATACCCACATGGAGGTACTCGAGATGCCGGATCGGATTTCTCAGGGCGTGCTGGGGCGGGGGTTGGACGCCAATACGGCTTTTCAGATCGTCTCCATCGACATTGCGGACATCGATGTGGGCGAGAACATCGGTGCCCGCTTGCAGGTGAATCAGGCCGAAGCGGACACGCGGGTCGCCCGCGCCTTGGCAGAAAAACGCCGGGCGGAGGCGGTAGCCCAGGAGCAGGAGATGAAGGCCAAAGTAGCTGAGAACCGGGCCCGGCTGGTCTTGGCCGAAGCCAACGTGCCCCGCGCTGTCGCCACGGCCTTTCGAGCCGGCGGCGTCAAACTGACCGCCGCCCGCCAAAAAAATGCCTCCCATCCCGACACCGGCCGCGAATGACTCAAACGCAGGTCAGCATCCGTTCCAGGGCGATCAGCGCCCAGCGGGTGGTTTCCTCGTCCACCCGGATCACGTTCACCGGCTGGCCCGCCGCCAAGTTTTCCAGGCTCCAGCACAGATGTGCCAAGTCGATGCGGTACATCGTGGCGCACATGCAAATCACGGGCGAAAGGAAATGGATCTCCTTGTCCGGATGCTCGTGTTTCAGCCGGTTGACCAAATGCAGTTCCGTGCCGATCGCCCACTTGCTGCCGGTGGGAGCTGCCGCGATTGTCTGGATGATCTTGCCGGTCGAGCCCGACACATCGGCCAAGTCATTCACTTCCTGCATGCATTCGGGGTGGACCAGGATGCGGATCTCCGGGATCTGCTGGCGGAAGTGGTGGACGTGTTCGGCGCGGAACATCTGGTGGACGCTGCAATGGCCCTGCCACAGCAGGACCCGACTGCCTCGCAGCGCCGCTGCTGAATTGCCCCCCAGTTCTTCAGAGGGATTCCAGACCGGCATTTGGTCGTTGGAGATGCCCATTTGCAGGGCCGTATTCCGCCCGAGATGCTGGTCCGGGAAGAACAGCACGCGGCGAGTGCGTGCGAAAGCCCATTCCAGCACCGTTCGGGAGTTGCTGGACGTGCACACAATCCCCCCGTGCCGCCCGCAGAACGCTTTCAGGCTGGCCGCCGAATTGATATAGGTCACCGGCGTCACCTCGTCGGTGTCGAGCACCTCGCCCAGATCCTCCCAAGCCGCTTCGACCTGTT
>SLMF01000025.1 GCA_007133715.1 Planctomycetaceae bacterium | reverse complement strand
TTGGTCGCCGGACGCGGGCAGCCGTGGGAACTGTACGATCTGCAGGCCGACCGAATCGAAAGGAACAACCTGGCCGACTCGCACCCGGAACAGTTGGCGGAGATGGTCGAAGCCTATCGTCAATGGGCGAAACGCACGGGCTTGAATTCGAATGACTGACATCATGTGGAAAGGAAAGGGAGGAGACGATGAACCGATTAAGGGAAATCACGCGGTGGCGTTTCCTGATTGCGACGGCCCCGGCGCAGCCGGAGGGGTGTGTCTGCCAGGCGCACCCGGCCCCGTGGCGGCCAACGAGGGCCCGACGGACGAGTTCGCCACCGGATTCATCATCTCGACCGATCTGGGAAAGACCTGGACGGAATATGACCTGAAGCAACTCGGCAACCGCTCGCCCAAGCGGTTTCACGAGAAGAACGGCGAGGGCTGGTTCCGCGCCGATCTGCGCGTGGGCTGGAGCCGCCCGGGCGAAGTCATTTTCCTGAAGCCCAAACCCGCATGAGCAGCCTGCGGCCCGGACCGGTCCGCGGGCTACCACGACCCGGCAGGCCCGGTCGATGCATACGGAGGGATGCGGAACCCCTGCAGACCCTGATTTTTTCGACTCCCCTTTCTTAGAACCGACTGACGAGGTACGTACCATGTTGTTTCGAAATCAGCGCGTGATGCTGGTCGCCTTCCTGGCTGCCAGCGGTTGGTTGTTCTGTTGGCAGGCTGTCGCGGATGACGCGGGAGCGGACGCGGCAGGCGCGCTCCGTATCGGCTGGGCGTCCGCGGATATCACGCCGGATCAGCCGGTGGTGCTGACCGGCTTCTCCAGCGCCCGGGTCTCGACGGGCGTCCTGGACCCGATCACCGCCACGGCCCTGGTGCTGGAATCCGCGGAGGGAGGCGCAGCGGCCGAACGGGTCGTGCTGGTCTCGGTCGATCTGATTTCGATCAGCAACGAACTGCAGGCCCAGGTCCGCGAGCAGGCGGCAGAGAAGGTACCGGAGTTGGAGTCGCACCGGATCGTGCTGAATGCGACCCACACGCATGCCGCCCCGGAACACCGCATTGCTCCCGATCTGGCCGAGAAATTCGGGGAACTCGGCATCGACATTCCGCTGGAGTGGTCCCGCTGGGGCATGGATTTGGGCGTGATGGCGCCGGGCGACTATGTTGCGTTCGCGGCGGGCCAGATTGCCGGGGCGATCCAACAGGCCTGGCAGAATCGCGCGCCCGGCGGCGTGAGCTTCGGTCTGGCCCACGCGGTGATCGGGCACAATCGGCTGACGTCCTATTATGACGGCAGTTCGCGGATGTACGGAGCCACGGACCGGGCGGATTTCAGCCACATCGAAGGCTGCGAAGATCACTCGCTCGAATTGCTCTACACCTGGGATGCCCAGGGGCAGCTGACCGGGGTGATGATCAATGCGGCGGTTCCCTCCCAGGTCAGCGGCGGATCGCGGATCACAGCCGATTTCTGGCACGAGACGCGGAACGAACTGCGACAGCGGTTGGGCGACGATCTGTTCCTGCTGCCCCAGTGCGCCGCGGCCGGCGATCAATCGCCACGCGTGATGATCAACCATCGCGGGGAGGCGCGAATGGAACGTCTGACCGGGCGCAGCCGCCGCCAGATGATCGCCGTGCGGATCGCCGACGCCGTGACCTCGATCCTGCCCACGATGCAAGCCCACATCGACTGGAGTCCCGTGCTGGCCCATCGCAGGGAACACGTGCCGTTGAGCCGGCGGATGTTGAGCGAAGCGGACATTCGCGAGCCGCGGCCGACGCATCATCGCCCGCAGAACGAATCGGTCGAGCAGGGATTCGAGCGGTTGCTGGCCGAATACGTGAAACTACGGCAAGAGATCGAAGAGAATCCGGAGCTGAAAGAGAAGTCCGGCTGGTTCCACAACATCACGGGCGTCTACTGGCGGCTGGGACGGGCCTCACGCGTCCTGGACCGGTATGAGCTGCAGCAGACGGAGCCGAAGATGCCGGTGGAGGTGCATGTGATCCGCTTGGGCGACATGGCGATGGCGACGAATCCCTTCGAGCTGTACCTGGATTTCGGCATGCAGCTGACCACCCGCAGCCCGGCGGTACAGACATTTGTGGTCCAGCTGGCCGGCGGCGGGTCCGGCTACCTTCCCACCCAGCGATCGGTAGAGGGCGGGGCGTATGGCGCGATCCCGGAAAGCACCGCCATCGGCCCGCAAGGCGGCCGGGAACTGGTCGAGCAGACCCTGGCGCTGATCGCCTCGCTATGGGACGACGATTGATGTCGAACTCCTCACGCTCGGGGGTTATGTCGGGGTACCTGGGGGTGCACCGACGATCATTCGATCCAACCGCCGCCTAGCACGCGGGTGCCTTCGTAACAGACGACCGCTTGCCCCGGAGCTACGCCATAACAAGGCTGGTCGAAGACCATTCGTAGGCGGTCGCCGTCCAAGTATTCCGCGGTCGCAGCGGCCGGTGCGGCGTTGTAACGGATCTTCGCTCGACATCGCCACGGACCGGACGGAGGATCCACGAACCATCGAGTCGGACTGGCCGTCAATTCGCGGCGAGCCAAGTCCGCTCGGCGCCCGATAACGACCGTTCGCGTGGCCGCTTCAATCTTCACTACATAGTACGGCTCGCCCAACGCCACCCCCAAACCCTTTCGCTGCCCGATCGTGAACGATTCGAGCCCCGTGTGCGTCCCTACCTCTTGGCCGTCCACCGTCACAATCGGGCCGCCCGCCGGTTGCGAGCCGCCCCGCCGCTGGCGGACCAGCTGCGCATGCTGGCCGGGGGCCACGAAACAGATCTCTTGACTGTCTGGCTTCTCCGCCACCCGCAGCCCCAATTGCTGGGCCAGCTCCCGGATCTCTTGTTTTCGATAAGCTCCGATCGGCAGCCGGATCCGGTTCAGTTTGTCCCGGCCGATGCCGAACAGCACATACGACTGGTCCTTGCCCGGATCGGTGCCCGCATGCAGTTCCGGGATTCCCGTTTCAGAAATCCGCAGCCGGGCGTGATGCCCGGTGGCGATGAAGGGGGCATCCTGCTGGTCGGCATAGTCGAACAGATGGCCGAATTTCAACCAGATGTTGCACATCACACATGGATTGGGCGTCCGTCCCCGGCTGTATTCGTCGACGAAATAGTCGATCACGCGCGCGATCACGGGACGCACATCCAACACCTGCAGGGGGAATCCCAGCCGTTGGGCCACCCCCCGCGCGTCCGCCGCTTCCCCCGCCGACGAGTCCGCATCCCCGCCCGGACTGCCGCCGGGCGCCGGCTCGCCAGCAGCCGTCCCCGCAGCCGCCGAGACACAACGACCAACCTGCTGCATGTACACGCCACAGACTTCATGTCCCTCCCGCAACAGCAGATGCGCGGCCACGCTGCTGTCAACGCCTCCCGACATGGCCAACAGAACTCGTGCCATACTCGTCGTACCTCGCGGTGGTTGCTCGATTTGGTGTGGGGGCCGCCTACCGGGCGCGGGGTCAGGGGCGCGGGGCGGCCGCAGGTTCGGACGGCAGGGCTTGCCGCAATAACGCGTACAACAAGTCGTAACGCTCCCGCATCGCCGCATCCGGCTCGGCCAACCAATGAAAGCCCATCGCGGCGTCGTTGAACAGCATCCCCACGCCGACGGCCGTCACCCGGCCTTGCTGGTATTCTACACGAGCGGCCACGGGCAAGTCGTCGACCCAGGCAATCGGCTCGCCGCCCCAAATCGGGCAGGCCGCCGGACAAGCTAACTCGGCCTGCTCGCCCTGCACACGCAGCCGAGCCGACGGGTCCAACGCCACACCATAGTCGACACTCAAGCCGAACGGCCACAGCAGACTGTTGGCCGTCGAACCGACCACGTCCGGCGAATCGATCACCAGCAAATGACCCCCCGACGTCACATAGTGCTCCAACTGCCGCTGGTACTCCGCACTGACCGAGCGGGTGGGGCAGATCACCACCAGGGCATCGCCCTGAAATACTCCGTCGCCCTGCTGCCGTATTAGATAATTCCGCAAGCGGGGAATCCACTGCTCCAGCAGGCCGTAACCCGACCCCTCGGGATCGTCGGCAAACGCGCCGGTGAACAACGGCACCTCCGACAATTCGCGGTCGATCACCACCCGGGTCATCGGCCGCTGGACCGCGGGCCAGGCCATCGCCCGTTGGTGCGCGAACTGAGCCACCCAGACGGCCAGCGACCAACCGGCCAGCAGGGCAGCCAGCGCCAGCCACACGCCGCCCGGCTCGCGAAATACCGACCGCAAACCGGCCGCCAACAAGCCCCCGCCAACCAACAGACCCCCAATCACCAACAGCCGGGCCAACGACCGGTGTGACAGCCAATTTCGATGGTTCAGCCACTGAACCATCCCCACGAACAGCTCGGCCTTGCCCGGCTGGAACGTACAAAAGTTCGAGAACAAGGTCGAATCGGAAAAAGCCAATACGCGACCGGCTCCATATCGCCGCGCCCACACCTGACACCAGGCTCCGTACTGCATCTCCGGCTGATATTCGGCTTGAGGATGATAGTTCGACGCGTTGTAGTCCGGCGGCAGGTTCCACAAACCCGTGCTGTGGATCACCATCCGTCCGACACTCCACGCCGGGTCGATCGAGCAAGAGACGGCGAAGGTCAGCGGTGGCAGATGCTGCAACGCCGGATGGGCCGCCTGTGGCGGGGCGTACTGCTGGGTGTAAGGCGACGAGACGGAAAACAGCAGGTCGTTGCGAAAGCTGAATCCGAAAGGGCGGGCCACATCGTTCAAATACGTGCTCATGTTGAACACATTCGTGTGGTCGCCAATCATCAGCAAACCCCCACCCCGCTCGACAAACTCGACCACCGCCGCTACCTCGGATTCGGTGTAACGCGCCGTGGGCGTCTTGATGATCAGCACATCGCACTGCTCCAACGTCGCCCGGTCGATGGCTTGGCTCTCCAACAGCCGCGACATCTGGAAGAACTGACCGCTGTAGTCGTAGATGGCCGCATAATTGTACGAACCGGCTTCGCCATAAATCTCCGTACCGTAAGGTTCCGTCGTCGGCTCCCAAGTCGAATGCCGTTCGACGAACATCACACGCCCGCTCGACGGCCGACCCACGGGATCCCAACAGTACAGTCCGCCGACCAGGCTGGTTCCGGCGATCAGCAGCAAGGTCACGCGGATCCGACCGGCGAGCCCGGCACGTACGGCGGTTGTCGCACCTTGCCGCGGGAGAGCGGTGGCGGCAGGGCGACGCGCTCCACAACCACCTGCGCCCTCCCCCCCGCCGGTTCGCCAAGACACCAACCCGGGGCTCACATAACGCGCGGCCAGCACCACCAACCCGCTCAGCAACGCCACATGCCAGCCGCTGTTGACCAACACGTCGCCCACATTGGGGGCCGTGAAGAAATCGGCGATCAACGTGCGATGCGCCAACAGACCGATCATCAGAGCCATTCGCAAGGGCAGCCACAACAGCAGGACGGCTGCCAAGCGGAGGGCGGCGCGCGACCAAATCGTCCACCGCGGGCCCACCGGCTGCCGCACCGGGATCCACACGGCCAGCAGCACCAGACCACCCGCCAGGAACAGCAAGCTGGCCGGATCGAACAGCAGTTCCCACGTGGCGGCGATGCGGAGCGGTTCGTCACCGGCCCGCAGATGCACGACCGCTCCCTGAACCGCGCTGTCGAAACCCAGCATTCGGGTGACCCGGGCCACCAATTCCGGCAGCGGCGGGGGCAGCTCGTGCCGCCGCGCGGTGAACAGGGCGTAGACGTGCAGCAGGACGCCTTGAACCAGCAGGATCAGCGAGGCGACCAGCACACCCCGCCCCCACCGCCGAGGCCAACTCCGCGGCAGCGGAACCGCTTGCAACGCCAGACCGGTTGCCAACAGCAGGGCGATCCCCCGACCCGCTCCCGCCAGGCTCCAGGCAGAGAAGACAGCCAGCACCAGACCGGCCAGCAGCACGGCGAAAGGGGGGCGCCGCACGCGGAGTTCGGACAACAGAATCGTGGCCAACAACACCGCCAGCCACCCGAACAGCGGCCGAGCAGGTGCGAAATAATGCTGCGATAATAACCAGGAACCCGCCAGCAGGGCCGTCCCGATCCAGACTCGCGCCATCAGGATCCCTCCTCGAACGCCAGACCCTCCGCCCATGACTCGCCCACGGGCGGAGGAACCCACTCCTCCTGTTCCCACAGTCGACTCAGCAGCCAGCGCCAGAAATGAGCGTTCTCGTAGGCACCGTCCAAAGGCTCGCCACCGCTGGACTCCAAGTTCTTGTTCAACGCGAAATGACTGTCCCCAATCACGACCACCCGACCGCGACCCTCCTGACGCATCACCGCCACCGGACGGTCGTCATCGCCATAGGCCAACACCTCGCCATCCTCGCGAAGCACCTCGACCGGCCAACCGGCATACAGGACCAAACCGACCTGATAAGGCTCCCCCTCCTCCGGCTGGATATCCAAGTACATCGAACGCATGTGTCCCAGCGGCTCCGGCTCCTTCCAATCACCCCCGGTGGGTACGGGCGACCGGGGTACGCGGAACCCGAAACGGGCCAGCAACGGCGCCGACGCCCCCGCTTCTTCCGCTCCTACCATGCAGATCAACACCCCCCCACGACGCACAAACTCCTGCAACTGCCGCTGCACCGCTCGCGAATATCCGCGCGCGGGCGCAATCGTAATCACGAGGCCGGCCCCGTCCAAACGCTCGCCCGTCACCCGCGGCATCACCAGCGGCAGCAGATCGTTTCGCATCAACGTCAGCGCCAGACCGTTGATCCCCTCCGGCGACCAGTGGCCGTCGCTGAAAGCGGGCCCATGCGACGCATCGA
>SLMF01000424.1 GCA_007133715.1 Planctomycetaceae bacterium | reverse complement strand
CGTTCGCGATGCGGGAAACGGATTGGAATCCGTTCGCGATGCGGGAAACGGATTGGAATCCGTTCTACGACGCACCTGGCCGCGGGCCGTATCACATCAAGTGTGATATTCGGCGCGAGTGGCCGCCGTGCCCGGCGTCTCCAGGAGTTGGTTGTACAGCTGTACGTACCGTTCGAGCATTTTTTCCACAGAGAACTGCTCCTGCACCCGTTGGCGGGCAGCCTGACCGCAGGCAGCCGCCAGCGCGGGATCGGTCAGCAGCCGCTGGGTCTGACGGGCGAACGCGGCCCGATCACCCACGGGGACCAGGAAACCGGTTTGCTCCGGCACGACCAAGTCGCGGTTTCCGGGGATGTCGGTGGCGACCACCGGCACGCCCGCGGACATCGCTTCCAGAATCGCGTTCGACTGACCCTCGTACTCGCTGGCCAGCCAGAGGCAGTCGCTGGCGGCCAGCAGCTGGGGCACGTCGTCTCGTTCGCCCAGCAAGTGGACGCGATCGGCAATCTCGACTTGGTCGCGAAAACGCTCCAGCCGCCAGCGTTGGGGACCGTCGCCGACAATCAGCAGATGGGTATCGTCGCGGAGCACTTTCAGCAGATCCGCGGCCCAAATCAGGTCCTTGATTCGTTTCTGGGGCCACAAACGATTGACCGCCAGGATCAGGCGACTATCGGGGGGCAGTCCCAGGGATTTCCGGAGCAGCGGTCCGCTCGGCCGTTGCGTGTCGGCGGGAGGGACCGCGTTGGGGATGACCACGAATTTGCCGGCTGGCAAACCGTGCCGGACATAGAAATCCACGACCCCTTGGCTGTTGGTTACGATCCGTTGGGTGCGACGGGCCCAATACCGATCCAAAGCCAACTGATGCCAGCTTTTCCACGGATCGGCGCAACGTTCGCCAGCCAGCACATGCGGCACACCGGCCTGCCAAGCGGCTTGGCGTCCGTAGGCGTTGGCTGCGAACAGCCAAGTATGCACCAATTGGGGGCGGAGGCGACGAATCTGCCGCAGCAAACGCCCATAAGCGAACGGGTCCAGTTTCCAACGTTTGTTGATCAGGCTGACCGGGATCCCCGCTTCTTCCAAAGGGGTTCTCAGCGGCCCGTCCCGGGTAAGCACGGCCACGTGCACGTCAAAACGATCACGCGGCAGGCCCTGGGCCAGCAGGACCAGTTGTTTTTCGGCCCCGCAGCGGTCCAAGCTGGGGATGATCAACAGCAGGCGGCAGGTCATCGCGTCTTTCCCACAATTTCCAAGAGTTTACGAACGGCGGGGGGCCGGAGCGTTCCAGGAAAAACGGTGGCGAAGTCCCAGCCGGAACAGCACCAGCACCGCAGCCAACGCTTCCCGCGCGCTGATCTTGGTCTCGCCGAATTGCCGGTCGGAAAACGTGATCGGGACCTCGCCGATGCGTGCCCCGGCACGTTGCGCTTGCCACAACAATTCTTCCAAATAGGCATATCCCCGCGAACGCAGATTGTGCAGACCGATCTGCCGCAGCAGATCGCACCGGTAACAGCGGAACGAACCACTGCAATCCCGGGCTTGCAGGCCCAGCCACCAGCGAGCGTACAGGTTCAGGCAGCGGCTGATCCACCGGCGATGCCGCGGCCAGCCTTCGATGCGGCCCCCGGGCACGTAACGCGAGCCGATCATCACATCGTAATCGCCGTCACCCGCCGTGCCCGCCATGCCCGCCAACAGCCGTGGAATCGAGTGGGGAGGGTGACTCAGGTCCGCATCCAGAACCAGCACCCATTCGAAATCGTGATCCAAAGCATATTGGAAGCCGGCTTTGGTCGCCGTTCCCAAACCCTGTTTCGACGCGCGATGGAGGACCCGAAATCGCGGATCTTTTGCCGCCCGGCGGTCGCACCAACGCCCCGTACCGTCCGGAGAATTGTCGTCCACCACCAGCATCCGCAGGTCCAGGTCCAAACGAAAAACCTCGTCCGTCAAACGCGGCAGGTTTTCAAGTTCGTTGTAGGTGGCCGTCACCACCAACGTTCTCGGCTGTGCTTTCATGCTCGTTGGGTCTCGCTGCCTCCTATAGCATCGGGCCGACAATCCAGGGCAAAAACTCCTCGTCCCCCATGCCCTGCACCTCGCTCTTCGTCCGCTTCCCGCTGGCTACCGCCAAAATTTCCGCGAAGATCTCGCCCCCCAGGGCTGACAGCGAACGGCCTTGTAACACGGTACCCGCATCGATGTCCATATCGTCGATCATCCGCTGGTACATCGGTGTATTCGAGGCGACTTTGAGCGAAGGCGTCGGTTTGCAGCCGAAACAGCTGCCGCGACCCGTCGTGAACACCACGATATTGGCCCCGCCCGCCACCATCCCGGTCACGCTGGCCGGATCGTAACCCGGCGTATCCATCACCACCAACCCCGCGGCCTGCACGCGTTCGGCATACTGGTAGACGTCGACCAAGGCCGTCGAACCGCCTTTGGCAATCGCCCCCAACGATTTCTCGGCAATCGTCGTGATACCGCCCGCCTTGTTGCCCACCGACGGATTGTTGTCCAAGCGGCAGCCGAACTGGGCCGTATAGCCTTGCCACCAGCGGATGCGGTCGAGCAGTTTCTGGGCCACCTCGACCGACACGGCGCGCCGGGCCAACAACTGCTCGGCCCCATAAATCTCCGGCGTTTCGGACAAAATGGCCGTCCCGCCCGCGGCGATCAGCAAATCGGCTGCCACGCCCAAGGCAGGGTTGGCGGTGATCCCCGAGCTGCCGTCCGAGCCGCCGCATTCCAGCCCCAGGATCAGCCCGCGGGCCGGAGCCGCTTCACGCCGCGCCGCGTCGACACGCGGCAGCAACCGCGCAACCTCCCCAACCGCCGACTCGACCGTGCGGGTCGTGCCGCCCAAATCCTGAATCGACAATACGGGAATCGGTTGCTCGCAAGACGCCACGCCCGATATCGGCACCACTCGCAGGCTCTCGAACAAATGGTCGCTGGTCGCCTGTTCGCAGCCGAGACCGATCAGCAGGCACCCGCCCACATTCGGGTGATGGATCAGACCGCCCAACACGCGGTCCAGCATGGCATGCGCCAAGCCACCATAGGGCATTCCGCAGCCGCTGTGATGAGTTATCGCGATGACGCCATCGACGTGCGGATAGTTGCGGAGGGCGTCTTGAGCGAAACGACGCGCGACGTAGCGGCTGACGGATGCCGAACAATTTACGGTCGAGATAACCGCCACGTAATTCCGCGTGCCGAACCGCCCGCTCGCCCGCCGATACCCCTGAAAAGTGTGGCCTTCCAGCAGGTCCGGAGGTGGCGGAGTTCGCAACGTCGGAACGCCGCCTTCCGCAAAGCCTTCCGAGGCAGGTACCGTAGAAGCGGCATCCTGCCGCTTTCTTGCTTCAACAACACGCCTGGAACCCGCGTCTTCCAAGTTGTGGCTGTGCACCCAAACACCGACGCCGATCGATTCAGAAGCCAACCCGATCGGATACCCATACTTGCGCACAGTCTGGCCACGCTCGAGCGAACGCAAAGCCACCTTATGCCCCATCGGTACCGACTCGGCTAACCGAACCCGCCCCGCCGAGCCTGCCGAGATCACTTCGCCGGCACTCAAATCGCGGGCCGCAACTCCCACATCGTCGTCCGGGTCCAGCAGCACCAGTTCAGCCACGTGCGTCGGTGACATCCGCTACGATCCTCCCGGTCCGGAAAAACTCCGTTGCCTCTCCTGCGAACTCGACGGATCGCTTCCGCGGGTCACTCCCCCATGATAGTGGTCCAGTCAGGCGAATCTCGATGCTCCGGTTCTTCAGGCAACGCGGGATCCTCGCCTTCCCAATCCACGTCCGGGGGACCCCAGTCCTCGAATTCGCCCCAATCGTTGTCATCCAACCACCCGCCTTCTGCAGGAGCCCAGCCGTCCGTGGAGACAAAGGTCTCCTCCGGATGAACAACCACTTCGCCCGCCGGCTGAAACACCGATCCGACGCGACCCACCGAGGGATGACCGCGTTGCCACCGTCCGCCATAAGTCGGGTAATGACTGTCAAACGGACCGGCGCAGATGGCACATCCCGAGCCAAACACCAGCATGGAAATCACCAGCCCACCCCAAAACGGGTTGGTTCTGCGATCCGAGGCGGTGGACGTGCGACGAGTTCCGATCATAACGGCTTGATCCCCCAACGACAAGGAAACGGAGGTGACACTTGGTCCTCTCCCACAGATTCGACCATGCCGACTTGGTAACTTGAGACGGGTTTAACGATTGACGAGAATTTTCGGGATACCTCGCGAGCTCGATTCTCCGAGAGTTCGCGTCGATACACCCGGGATGGGGGTATGTTTCGGCACGAACAGCCGATAGGATGTGCGAAACGTCAAGGATTCGGTTCGAAATCAGAGGACGCGATGGAAGCACAACGAGTGAATGTGGGCCTGCGACTGGCTCAGACTGCCGCGGCGGATCCCGAGGGGATTGCGGTGGTCGAGCCGGGTCGGCGAGGCCGGGACGGAAAGCGAACCTATCGGAGCCTGACGTTTGCCCAGCTGGATGCGGAGAGCGATCTGCTGGCCGACGGACTGTGCACGATGGGGGTGCCCCAGGGAGCTCGGTTGGTCCTGATGGTGCGGCCCAGCATCGATTTCATCTCCCTCGTGTTCGCCCTGTTCAAGGCGGGCATGGTCTCGGTGTTGATCGATCCCGGTTCGGGGCGCCGCAGTCTGATCCAGTGTCTTCGAGAGGTCCAGCCGGACGGTTTTGTCGCGATTCCGTTGGCCCATGCGATCCGCTGCGTGCTGCGACGATGCTTCCCGCGCGCGCGCTGGAATGTAACGGTCGGGAAGCGCTGGTTTTGGGGCGGAGCCACGATCGGGCAACTCCGCCGACGGCAGTTGAGTTCGGGTTTCGCGCCCCGTGCCACACGTGCGGAAGACCCGGCGGCCATTATTTTCACGACCGGCAGCACCGGTCCCCCCAAGGGCGTCTTGTATCGCCACGGGAATTTCGATCGGCAAGTGACCGAATTGCGGGATTTCTATGGGATCGCTCCCGGCGAAATCGATCTGGCTTGCTTTCCCCTGTTCGGATTATTCAATTGCGCGATGGGCGTGACCACGGTCATCCCGGTAATGGATGCGACCCGCCCGGCCGAGGTGGATCCGCGGAACATCCTGGAAGCTGCTCACGATTGGCAGATCACCCAATCGTTCGGTTCCCCGGCGCTCTGGAATGTGGTGGGCCGGTACTGCGAGGCGCAGGGCGAGAGCTTGCCGACTTTGCAACGGGTGCTCTCGGCCGGTGCTCCGGTGCCGCCGCATGTCCTGCAGCGGATGAAGCGGGTGATTCATTCCGAGGGGGATGTGCATACTCCTTATGGTGCGACGGAATCCTTGCCGGTGGCTTCGATTGCGGCCAGTGAGGTCCTGGCCGATACGGTCGAGCGTTCGGCCGAGGGGGCGGGTACGTGTGTGGGGCATCGCTTCCCGGGCATCGAATGGAAAGTCATCCGGATCGACGACGGCCCGATTGCCACGCGGGCCGAGGCGGTTGAACTGCCGCCGGGCGAGGTGGGCGAGTTGATGGTGCGGGGCCCGGTGGTGACCACCGAATACGTCACGCGTTGTGAGGCCAATGCGCTGCATAAAGTGCGCGATGGCGACTTGTTCTGGCATCGCATCGGCGATCTGGGCTACTTGGACGATCAGGATCGTTTCTGGTTTTGCGGGCGCAAGTCGCACCGGTTGCAGACGGCGGACGGCCCCATGTACACCATCCCGTGCGAAGCGATTCTCAATGGGCATCCGGCCGTATATCGGTCCGCCTTGATCGGCCTGGGACCCGCCGGGCAACACGTTCCTGTGATGGTCGTCGAACCCTGGCCCGAGCACTACCCCCGCTCGGCGGCCCAGCGGCAGCGTCTGCTGGCGGAACTTCAGCAGCGAGCCGCCTCGCATCCCCGGACCCGCGCGGTACAGCGGATCCTGCTGCGGCGGCGGCTGCCGGTGGATATCCGCCACAACGCGAAAATCTTTCGTGAAAAACTGGTGCCGTGGGCCGAACGCCAAGGCGGATGAAGACGGTGGGTGGCGGTGCTGACTCGGTTGATCCAACCAACGCAGAACTTGGCGAAAGTGTCGATCGAGTACGAGTACCGCGATGCTGAGGTACGAGTACGAGGCAAACCGGATGACCCCACCCACCACAACGCACCAAGCAATCACCACTCGCATATCCCAAGGCGACTGTAATTTCTTTGCAGTTCCTTAACGCCCAGCCGGAGGCGCCGGCAAAGCCAGGACGCTGGCCCACCGCCGCTCCCCCCTGCCTCCCCGAGTACAGGGGGACAGAAGATAGACGGCTCCGCGTGAACCGTGCATTTTTCTCTCCCCCTGTACTCAGGGGGAGCGGACGATGCATAGGGGACAATTTCTACCGCGCGTGGTATAACGCGTGAATCGAATGCCCTCGGCTAAACCGGGGGCATCCAAGAGAATCGAGTTATGTAACGTCCATTGTGATTTGCGGCACTAGAAAGGCGATACCGATGGTGCGAGTTCTTCCCGTTTTGTTGACACGTGGTGCGGTCTGGCTGGTCGGCCTGCTATGCATCCTGGCCGGTCTCGCGGCAACCGCTGACGAGGCACGGCGGCTGTACGTCTCGCCGGCGGGAAACGACGCCTGGTCGGGCAAGCGAGCGGAACCGCTGGCCGATCGGACGGACGGGCCGCTGGCCACCTTGCCCCGTGCCCAACAGATCGTGCGGGAGTGGCTGGCGGACGGACCACAGACTCCCCTCACCGTGCTGCTCCGCGAGGGAACGTACCGGTTGAGCGAACCGCTGGTGTTCACGCCCGCCGACTCGGGCACGGAGGCGGCTCCGGTGACCTACCAGGCTTATCCGGGCG
>SLMF01000167.1 GCA_007133715.1 Planctomycetaceae bacterium | reverse complement strand
CGAGCAGACAGAAAGCCATCGCCTGAACAACGAACAGCTTCCGGCGATGTTTGTCATAAAAGCCTCGCCACCAGTCGGTTTCCAGCGGGTTTCTCATGCCAAACCTCAATTCGCAACGACATCCTCAGCATCCGATTGGATGCAGTCTTGCTCCCGTTTCTTCACGGCGACTCGGCGGAAAGAGACGCGATTTGCGGAAACCACACCCGCAATGGCGGCCACGAGCCCCACTTGTCACGCGACGGGCCCATCCAAACCCCATTATTGCCGCAGAGATCCTGAGTTGCAAGCGGCACGCTATGAATTTTTCGGCAACCAAGAGAAGCAAAGAGTGAAATTTTTCGTCTGTCCGATCCCCTCTACCCCAACCCTTGCTCCCGCTTCCGACACGCGCCTGGACCTGGCCTTCCTTGCCGAAGAAGTGCAACCGGCGGCAGCCGAGTCGGACGGCACGGTCCAGAAAGTTGCGGTCGGAGGCCATGCGGACCGGCTGGCCCACGACGGTCGAGCCGCTCAGCACCAGCTCGGTCGGCGGGCCGCTGCCGTTTCGGGCCCGGATCACCGCCTGCTCGCCCAGGTCGATGGTGATCGGCTGAGCCGTATCGTCGGGCGGACAAGGCAACCGCGAGCTGGCCTCGGCCAGGAAGTTCGCATCCTCGGGACTGACCTGGATGTAAATTTCCGAAGCTTTGAGCGAGACGATCACATCGTCGGTCCTGGGAAATTCGTGATCGCCGCATCTGTCAGAAATAAGCATGTCTTCCACACGCCGAAGTATCCGGAAGACCAGCCCCACGGCCAGGCCGATCGAAACCTGGACGCCAGCAACGAAGCCGTTAAAATACATGGCTCCGCCACTCTCGTAATTCCTTTGATAATGAATCAGTGTGGCCGTGGCCGCCAGGAACCAAAACACGGGCAGGAATGACGATCGAAACATATTCCGGTCATTACAACTCAGATGATGGACTTGATGCCCACCTGCTCGGGCGAAGACCATGCATTTCATCATCGAGTCTCGCTGGCGGTTCGTCAAGAAGCCCGGGAGAATCCAGGACAGTGCGATGAATTGTTTTTTGAATAGGGAACTGCCCATATTGGGCGAGGCGTCTGGCGGCGGCTCGCTCCGCCGTTTGCCGCGCTGGTTGAAACGCAAGGTTCCGCTGGGCAATGCCGATCATTTCACCGCCCAATTGGTGCAGGAAATGGGGCTGCAGACGGTTTGCGAGCATGCTCGCTGCCCGAATCGCATGGAATGCTACGCCGCCAAGACGGCCACGTTCATGATTCTGGGCGAGGTTTGCACGCGGAACTGCGGGTTTTGTGCCGTGAAGCACGGCCAGCCCGAACCGGTCGATCTGGACGAACCCCAGCGGGTTGCTCAGGCAGCCCGGCAGTTGGGCTTGCGGCACGTGGTGATCACGTCGGTCACGCGGGACGATCTGCCCGACGGCGGAGCCGCCCATTTCGCCCAGTGTGTGCGGGCCGTGCGCCAGCTGTGCGGCGCGTCGGTCGAAGTGCTGACGCCCGATTTTCGCCTGCAGCCCGAGGCGATCGCCCAAATCGTCCAGGCGGCGCCCGAGGTGTTGAACCACAATACCGAGACGGTGCCGCGATTGGTCCGCCGCGTGCGAGATCGCCAAGCGGATTATGGCCGTAGCTTGCAGCTGCTGCTGCAGGTCAAACAGGGCAATCCGGCGATCCGAACCAAAAGTGGTCTGATGTTGGGGCTCGGCGAAACCGACGAAGAAGTATTGGACGTCTTGGTCGATTTGCGCGATCGGGAGGTCGATTTTCTGACTCTCGGCCAATACCTCCAGCCGGACGTGCGGCGTTATCTGCCGGTCGAGCGGTACCGGACGCCCGCCGAATTCGAGCGTCTGGGCCAAGCCGCCCGCCAGTTGGGTTTCCAACAAGTTGCCAGCGGTCCGTTTGTCCGCAGCAGCTACCACGCCCACGAAATGGTGGCCGGGCGTTAGCCCTCCAGCCCGAAGAGTCCGACAAGTCCGCCCACCGTCCGACCTTCACGCTGTGGCCCATTGACTGGCAGGCGAACACCCTGCGGATTAGAATGCGGTTCGGCGCTGCGGCAGACTGCACCTGCGGCAGCAATGCAACCGATTTCTTGAAAACTCGCCGGAGACTCCCCCATGCTAACTCGCTGCAAGTGTTTGCTCGCGTCCTGGTTGCTGGTCATCACCTTCTCACTACCCGCAGCTGCCGACACCGATGCGGCGGGCGAATTCGTATCGCTCTTCGATGGCCAGACGTTGGAGGGTTGGGAGGGGGCCCCCCGGTTTTGGCGTGTGGAGGACGGGGCAATCGTGGCGGAGACGACCGAAACGAATCGTCCGCGTGGGAACACCTTCTTGATTTGGACGGGTGGCGACGTACAGGATTTTGAACTGAAACTGCGTTACCGCATCGACAGTCCCTGGGCCAATTCAGGGATCCAGATCCGCTCCGAGCATTTGGGCGATTTTGTCGTGCGGGGTTACCAACTGGATATCGCCACGGACGATTGGATCACCGGCATATTTTACGAGGAACGGGGCCGGGGCGTGCTGGCTCGCCGCGGCCAGCGGTTGGTGATCGCTGCGGATGGCACCCGCCATGTGGAACGGTTTGCCGACGAGAACGCGTTGGCGGAACATTACGATCAAGCGGAGTGGACCGAATACCACGTGGTGGCTCGGGGCAGCCATTTCGTTACCCGCATCAACGGGCACAAGATGCACGAGGTCGTGGACGAGGGCCCCGCGGCGCGTCAGCGGGGCATTCTGGCGGTTCAGCTGCACGCCGGCGGGCTGATGACCATGCGAATCAAAGATATCCAATTGAAAACGCTGGCCGCCCCGTGAAGCGACGGTTCGGTCCGGGTTTCCATGCGCTCCCGCGCACGTTGAAAGGACACCTCCGCCGCTCGCGCTGCTGCTTGACGCGCACCGCAGGGCGTCTTACCATCGCGGTGATCCGCCATTCGGACACCGCGAACGGGCCGGCCACCGTTCCGGCCCTGCTTCTTTCCCGCCTTGTTAAGGAACCCGCCATGCATGCTCCCCGAGTTTTCCTGGTCATGGGCTTGGTCTGCTGGTTGGCCCAGCCCGGTTCGGTTTCATCTGTGACGGCTCAGGCCACCGAAGCCGATTTCTATGTGTCGACCGAGGGTAATGACGCCTGGTCCGGCCGCTTGGCCGAACCGGCCGCCGAGGGTGACGACGGACCGTTGGCCAGTTTGGCGCGGGCTCGCGAGTTGGTTGCGGAACTGCGTCGCGAACCGCGGGATCGGCCGGTGGTCGTCGCGGTCCGTGGCGGGACGTACTTCTTGGAGGAACCGCTGGAGTTCACGCCGGAGGATTCCGGCACGGCCGCTGCTCCCAACCTCTATCGCGCCTTCGGCGACGAACGACCGGTGCTCAGCGGAGGCCGGCCGATCACCGGCTGGGAAGTCGGCTCGGACGGTCGTTGGACCGTCACGTTGCCCGAGGTCCGCGAGGGCGAGTGGGCTTTCGCCCAGCTGTTTGTCGGGGACCAACGCCGCTTCCGACCGCGATTGCCCAAGGAAGGCTACTACACGATCACCGCCACGGTACCCCCGTCCTCGGAGGCGGAGGGTCGCGGCTATGACCGCTTCGGCTTTTCGCCCGGGCAATTGCAAGCGGATTGGCACAATCGGGACGATGTCGAAATCATGCCGTTCCATCAGTGGTCCGCCTCCCGGTTGCGGATCGCCGAGATCGATCAGGAGGCGAACATCGTCCGACTCGCCGGTCGCACGATCAGCCCCAGCGGTTGGGCTTCGATGCCCCAAGGGAACCGGTTCCTGGTGATCAATGTCGCGGAGGCCTTGGATCAGGCGGGGGAATGGTATTTGGACCGGCCCCGCGGCCAGCTGACGTATTTGCCACATGCCGACGAGGATCCAGAGCAGACGTTGGTGATTGCGCCGCGATTGGAAAACCTGTTGCTGTTTTCGGGCGATCTGGAGAACCGGCGGTTTGTTCAGCATCTCCAGTTCCAGGGTTTGACCTGGGCCCACACCAACTGGTTCCTAGCCGAGGGGGGGCAGGTGTTTCCTCAAGCGGATATCGGTCTGGATGCGGCCATTGCGGCAGTCGGGGCCCGTCACCTTGAATTCGAGCGTTGCGTCGTTCGCCATACGGGCGCCTACGCCATGGCCTTCGGCTTGGGCTGCCGCGAAAACCGGATCGTGGCGTGTGAATTGCTGGATCTGGCGGGGGGTGGGATTAAGATCGGACACGCCGGCACCGGCAGTTGGGGCGACGTCCGCTACATGCCGCCTGCGGATCAGACGGACCTGCTGTGCGCCGCTCATACCGTGCGGGACACGACCATCGCGTATGGCGGGCGGATGCACCCGGCCTCGGTCGGCGTCTGGATCGGCCAGTCGCCGGATAATGTCATCGAACACAACGACATCCATGACTTCTACTACACGGCCGTCTCGGTCGGCTGGACCTGGGGCTACGGCCGCAGCGAAGCCCGCAACAATAAGATCGTGTTCAACCACATGCACACCATTGGTCAGTACGTCTTATCCGACATGGGCGCGGTGTACACGCTGGGTATCCAGCCGGGCACCGAGGTGTCCCACAACCGCATCCACGACATCAAATCCTACGGCTACGGCGGCTGGGGCTTGTATACGGACGAGGGTTCGACGGACATCGTGATGGAAAACAACCTGGTATTCCGCACCAAGACGGGCAGTTTTCACCAGCATTACGGTCGCGAGAACCGGATCCGCAACAACATTTTGGCGTTTTCACGCGAGCATCAGGTCCAGCGGACGCGGACCGAAGAGCACATTTCGTTCTTCTTCGAGCGGAACATTGTGTATTGGGACAATACCAGTCCGACTTTGGGTAGCAACTGGCGGGACGACAATTTCCGCCTGGATCGGAACCTGTATTTCAACGCCGGCGGTCATCCGATCCGATTCCCGGGCGGTTTGACGCTGGAAGAGTGGCAGCAGCAGCGGGGTCAGGACCAGAACTCGCGGATTGCGGACCCGAGGTTTGCCGATCCCGCGAACGAGGACTTCCGTCTGCCGGACGATTCCCCGGCCTTCGAGCTGGGATTCGAGCGGTTTGATCCCGCGCGGGCCGGCCGTCTGACCCTGGCGGAATGGGCTCGGGAGCTGCCGGAACCGCCGCGAGGTTTCGACAGCCCTGACCGTTGATGGGGCACATGCCTGGCGGGAAGCCGGAACCGGCGAGGCCTCTACCAGCAGGCAGTCGGGCGTTCGAACCACCTTTGCGGGCGTTGGCAGGCAGGGTGGGCGGAACCCGGCCCAAGCTCCCGCTACGTGCGATGTCGACGAACAAGCGGTCAGTACGACCCGATCACCTCGGCACCGTTGCGTGAGGCCAAGGCCAGCAGTACCTGCTCCTCGATCGCTTCGCTCAGCAAACGCACGGCCCCGTCACAGAACAGCACGTGGGCGCCGCCGGGATGATCGGAGAACAGGGACGCATTACCCGCGTTGATCCAGGCATCGGCCGCGGGCGGATTGATGGGCCGGATCCGGCGATTGCCCACCGGTGCCTTGGGAATACTGATGCAATTCTGACCGGCCGCCCAAACGCCACGGAGAGCGTTGCTGGTGCCGGCCACAAACACGCCCCGCCCCGAGTGTTCACCCACTAGCAAGGTATGAGACAGGCCGTCTGAAATCTCGGCCACTCGAATCTGCGTCCGCGAACCCGTGCTGATATTCAGCAGCACCCCGTTGTTCACCGGGTAGGGCAACCCCGTGACCGGGTTCACGAAACGGGCGTGTGCGGTGGCGCCGCTGATGCCGGCGTAGTCGATACAAGCCATATCTTCACCGGTACCCGGATCCCACTGGCCCGGATTGATCAGATCGAGTCCGATGCGGTTGCCCGTCCGCGTCGGATGCACTCGTCCCGTACTGGGGCACAAATACAGGGCGATTACGGTCGCAACCGCCTCGCGATTCTCGGGCCCCCAGAGCGGTCGCGGAAAATCGATCTGCTCCTGCAACGCCGATTGGTCGACCCATTCCAAGAAGAAAGCCGGCCAGCCCCAAGTCTTGTGCCCGAATGTCATCAGACGCTGACCGGCCGGGAACGTCTGATAGACGGTCGCGTAGTTTTGCATGCCCAACCCGATTTGACGCAAGTTATTTGCGCAGTGGGATCGGCGCGCCACCTCGCGCGCCGCTTGGACCGCGGGCAAGCCGAGCGCCAACAGCCCCCCAATCACGGCGGTGACCACCAGCAGTTCTACCAGCGTAAAGCCGCGGGAACGAAGTGAGCGGACAGCTTGGCCAGACATGACGACGCTCCTCCAGCGAGACCTAAGCGAGACAGCCAATCTGAGCGGACGGCCTTATTCTGCCCCAAATTCACCCCCTTGAGAAGTGGCATTTCCGATTCGATACCGGTTTTTTTTCGGGGATCGACCACAGCTTGTCATGACCACTGGAAACCGGCTATTGATTGGTGTGCCACTACCTAGGTAGCATGGCTAGCTGGCGATTGAATCGGCAATTTCATCGAAAGGACCGGACATCATGGTGCGTTGGGGGGGGAAGCGTGTTTCGTATCGGGAGTTGATGGCGTGGAACGACGCGGTAGTTGCTGTCAGACCATGTGTCCGCGGCATGATAACCGGGTTGCTCATGGTGATTCTGTGGGGATGTCGCGAGCATCCCCGAACCTATCCGGTTTCGGGCAGCGTCTATTATCAAGGTCAGCCGGCGGCCCACGTCGATCTGGTCTTCTACAACGCGGGTTCCGCCGATGCCCAGGCACTGCGTCCCTATGCGACCAGCGATCCGCAGGGGCAGTTCACCGTCTCGACCTACGGAGTCCACGATGGGGCTCCCGCCGGCGATTACGAAGTCGCTTTCT
>SLMF01000043.1 GCA_007133715.1 Planctomycetaceae bacterium | reverse complement strand
GCTTCCATCGCGATCCCCGCTTCCCGCAGGCTGTCGATCACCTGCCGCCCCTGCTCGCTGTTCAAAAACCCGTGCACGCTGGCCGCGATCGTCGGTCCGATCTCGGGAATCTCGGCCAGCTGGCTGACCGAGGCTTGTTGCAGTCGGGTCATCGAGTCATAACGTTCGGCCAGGATGCTGGCCACGCGCTGGCCGACGTGGCGGATGGCCAGGGCGGCCAGCAGGCGAGCCAAGCCCCGCTGCTTGCTGGCCCGCAGCCCGGCCAGCAGGTTCTCGGCCGACTTGGTACCCATCCGTTCCAACCCCGTCAGCTGGCTGGCGGTCAACCGGTACAGATCGGCGTAGCTGCGGACCAGACCACGATCGACCAGTTGTTCCACCAGCTTTTCTCCCAACCCGTCGATCTCCATGCAATTGCGGCTGGCAAAGTACTGGAGCCGCTCTTTCAATTGCGCCGGGCATTGCAGATTGGGGCAGCGGATAAACACGCCGCCTTCGTCGCGGACCAGCGGTGTGTCGCACTGGGGACAGCGATCGGGAAAGGCGAACGGGGGCAGTTCCCGCTGCCGCTGGTGTTTCTCCACGCGGACGATATGCGGGATGATCTTGCCCGCCTTTTCCACGACCACCCGATCCCCGGGTCGAATGTCCTTGCGACGGATCTCCTCGGCATTATGCAACGTCGCGCGGCGGACGACCGTGCCGGCCAGTGTCACCGGTTCGAGTTCGGCGACCGGGGTGATCGTCCCGGTCTTGCCGACCTGGACGCGGATCGTCGTCAGCCGCGTCACCGCTTCATATTTCTCCCACTTGTAGGCGACGACCCAGCGGGGACTCTTGGCTCGCGTCCCCAGCCGCTCACGCTGATCGAACCGGTTGACTTTCAAGACCAACCCATCCACCTCGAAATCCAGCTCGTGCAGCTCCTCGCCAAATCGCTCACAGTAGTCCAGGGCCTGCTGGAAGTCCGAGCAGACTTGGAAACGCGGGGTGGGCGGCAAACCGTAGGCGGCGATTTCCGCCAGAAAATCGGCGTAGTTCTCCGCACGGATCCCCTCGCAGTAGCCCAGCCCGTGACAGAACACGCGGAGCGGGCGGGCGGCACAAATCCGAGCGTCCAGCATCCGGATGCTGCCCGCCGTCACGTTCCGCGGATTGGCAAACGGCGGCTCGCCCCGCTCCTGCTGCCGCTGGTTCAACTGGACCAAGTCCGAATTCGTCATGTAGACCTCGCCCCGAACCTCCAGAACTCGAGGCGGTTGCCGACCGCTCAAGTGCAGCGGAACGTCCCGAATCGTGCGAACGTTGTGCGTGATATCGTCACCCACCACACCATTGCCACGCGTCACCGCCCGCACCAGCCGCCCGTCCTCGTAGATCAGGGCGACCGCCACGCCATCCACCTTCAATTCAACCACCCATTCAAGGGGCTCTCCTTGCAACAACTGTTCGGTGCGTTTGCCAAAGCTGCGCAGCTCGCCCAACGTGTAGGTGTTGTCGATCGAGAGCATCGGCACCCGGTGGGGCACCGTGTCGAGATAGGGAACGGGATGATCGCCGATCCGTTGCGTCGGGCTGTCCGGGGTGACCGCTTCCGGATGCTCCGCTTCCAGTTGTTTCAGCCGCTGCATCAGGCGATCGTACTGGAGATCGCTGATTTCCGGGGCCGCTTCGATGTAGTACTTGCGGTCGTGATCGCGGATCGTCTCGCGGAGCTGGGCGATTTCCTGTTCCCAGGCTTGACTCATGGCAGCGGTTTCCCGAGGTGATCGCGGCAAATGGGGTTGAAGTTCGTTCTACCGCCCGCTGACCCCCTTGTTTCAGGGGTCACTGCGGAACGTAGGCAGCGCAACCGCAAGATGATGCGCCACCCATCAGAGCCAACCACGTGTCGGGGGCCGTCAGGATTCGGGCTCGCTGCGGCGTTCGATCAAGACGACCGAGGTATCGTCGTGGCGCCCGACGCCTCCCGTGGCCGCCAGGGAATCCTCAAACAGCCGTTCCAGCGTCTCCTGCAGCGGCAGATTGACACATTCTTTCAGCGTATTGATGATCCCCTTTTCGCCGAACTGCTCTTCTTCCTTGCCGAACTCGGGGAAGGCTTCGTCCAGGCCATCGGTGTACAGCAGAACGCGAAAATCTTCCCGGATCTCCGCTTCGCAACGTTCGTATTCCCAGTCCTCGTCGATGACCAAGGGCAACCCCCCCTCCTCTTTGCTGCCCAATTTGTAGACTTCGTTGGTCTTCAGATTCTGCATGATCGGCATGGGGTGGCCGGCGGAGGTCCATTGGAGTATATTGGTTTCAGCATCCAGCTGGCAATACAGAAGGGTGATGAACCCCCCCTGATCGGCCCCGATGATGTCGCTGTTGCACAGTCGGCGGTTGACTTCCGTCACGAATTCGGCCGTGTTGGGGAACCGCCGATCACGAATCATGCTGATCAGAGTGTGCATGGTCATGATCGACATACAGGCTTTGACCCCGTGCCCGGCGGCATCGCCCAGGACCAACACCACCTGACCGTCGTCGAAGCTGAACACGTCGTAGTAGTCGCCCCCGGCCATGACGACGGGCCGATCGCCCAGAACCCGGATTTGCGACGATTCGTAGCGGGCGACGATCTTATAGCCCGGCGGCATCGGCAGATCGCGGGGCAAGATGGCTTCTTGCAGCTGGCGGACCGATTCGACTTCGTCCCGCAGTTTCTCCATCACGATCTGGGCCCGCTGGGCCTGGACGCTCATGTAGGCAGCTTCCATGATCGAGGTCAGCAGGAAGATGAAATCGCCGTTTTCGTCACGGGAAATGAAGGAGTGCAAGCCGTTCTTGATGAATTTGGCAACTTGGCTGATCTCACCGGGCGCCCAAGCACCTACAACGGGGGCGTCGGGCATGACCCGGCGGATGCGTTCGAACAGAGGAAATACAGCCTCCTCCGAAGGGAAACTGAGCGCCAGCATCACCACGTCGAACTTCGTCGTGCTGAGCGCCTCCTCCAGTTCCTCGACATCCGTGAACACATGGCACTCGTTCGGCTCCACGTTCAGAAAGGTGTCGATCAATTCTGCTTCGGCAGGGTCATCCCAAGCGACCATCATTCGCATAATTCGAACCTTTCAGGTAATTTCGCGTGCAATCCGCCCTGAGTTTAGCGTCTACCGGGACCGTGTTTCAAGCTGGGAAGACTCATTTTAGGGGAATTCTCCGCATTCTGCCCCATTGGCAGGGTCTTTCGCCGCGGTACAATGCAGCAATTCTGGTTAGCGTCGCAGAATTCGTCAGAAGACCTCGGGAGACTTCGCATGTACGTTGTCAGTGTTCAAGTTCACGTTCGGTCGGATCAGATCCCGCAGTTTATCACAGCCACCCTGGACAATGCTCGGAACTCGCGAAAGGAGCCGGGAAACGTGCGGTTCGACGTCCTGCAGTCCGAGGAGGCACCGGAACGATTCCTGCTGTACGAAGCCTACCACACACCGGAAGATTTTGCAGCCCATCAGCAGACGGAGCACTATTTGCGATGGCGAGCGGCGGTGGAAGACCTGATGGCCGAACCCCGCAAAGGAGTCCGGCACCAGAGTCTGTTTTTCGGAGATCAGGAGGGCTGAACGTCGCCGGCATCGGATCGTTGGCGCGGCGTGAGATTCTTCCGATGTCCGATGCGCGTCTTTCGCGTGCATGTTCGTCGGTCGGGACTCTGTCCCGACCAGGTCGGAGCCTTAGCCTGTTTTGCTTGTGGCCATGGCCGCGTCAAGTCGCTGCCCGTTCGAGCGCGACTTCCGCTACCCGCCGTCCCAAACCCTGCGCGGTGGCGATGCCGAACTCGTCGGCCGAAATATCGTCGTTCTGGTTCCAGAGGCGAGCGCCGAAGTGGCCGGTCGGGCGGCCTTCGCCCACCAACGCCATTTCCTGACACATCAGGATGGGGAGGATCGAGCCGATGGCCAGTTCCTGTCCGCCGCTGCGGACTCCGCCAACGGCCAGCACGCCCGCCACCTTGCCGGAGAGGGCGAAATTCTGGCGACGGAACATGCCGCACCGATCCAGAAACGCTTTGCACAAATAACTCATACTGGCGAAGTAAACGGGCGTCCCGACCAGTAACCCCACCAGATTGGGCGCGGCCAGTTTCGCAGCCACCTCGGGGAAATCGTCCCGCTCACCCGGCTGCAGGGGTTGATTCACGACCAGACCGCCCGGAATATTCAACCCGCCCAAATCGACCAGCTCCACTTCGATTCGCTCGGGGTCGACCGCCTGCGCGGCCGTCAACGCGATCTGCAAACCGGCGGCGGTGGTCATACCCCGCCGCGGACTGCAACTGACCGCCACAATCTTCAACTTTCCCGACTCGGCCACGCCCGACTCCGAAGCCTGCGCAGCACGACTCATCCAAGCCCCCGTGGCGGTGGCAGCAACCCCCGCTCCCGTATGCAAAAAATGACGGCGTGTGACATCCCGATCCATTGTCGTCCTCCCCTAGTAGCAAGTCTTTCCAGTCCGCTCGAAATCACTCCAACAACGCTTCCTGCTGCTGGGCATTGGCCTGCAGCACGGTTTCTACACAGCTGAGAAAATCCAGCACACAGGGAACGCGGAGGCGGTAATGGACCTGGGCCCCCTGTTTTCGATCGGCGACGATCCCGGCACCTCGCAACAGCGACAGATGGCGGGAGACGGTAGACATATCTGCACCAATCAACTCGGTCAACTCGCACACACATCGCTCACCGCGATGGGCCAGTTCCTCGACGATGAACAGCCGTGTGGGGTGGGCCAAGGCTTTGAGGATCTTGGCACGGGCATCGAAGCGGGCGAAAGTTTGCGCATCCATAAGCGAGTGGGCCCCGGGATTCTTGGTTGTTTGCAAGTTTAGCCAAATCGCTCGGCGTTGCAAGCCAGCGCGGGAAGACGATCCGAAATGATAACCGGTTTACCGAAAAACCAGAAGGTCCGTTTCCCGCACGACTCGTACTCAGTGCAACGGTACTCGTACTCGAATCGATCCTCCGCTACCCTTTTCGAGTACGAGTACGAGTACGAGTACCGCGATGCTGAGTACGACTACGAACCCACCGCCGAAACCTGACGAACCAAGCGATGCAACGGAGCGGAAATGGCGTTCCAATTCTTCCGGAGTCCAAGATCACTCGCGCCATTTCCGCCCACTGATCGCCGTCGTTCTACCGCGGCACCCAATGCCTTAAGCATCTGCCAAGAAATTACTAACCCGCTTCCAGGATACAGGCCCCGAAAGTGAAACCGCCGCCAAAGGCGCACAACCCCAACCGGTCGCCTTTGCCCGTCGCGGGCAATACGTCGTTCAAACACAAAGGGATGCTCGAGGAGGACGTGTTTCCATAGCGGCGGATGTTGCTGAACACCTGCACGCCGATGCGGTCCTGAATCGCATCGATAATCCGCTGATTGGCCTGGTGCGGCACCACCAGTTTGAGATCTTCGACTCGCAGCTGCTCGTGTTCGCACACGCGGTTCAAGCTGGCCACCATCGAGCGGACGGCTTCACTGAACACACGACGCCCCTTCATCTGGATGTAGCCGTCGTGCAACAGCGGCACGGACAGGGTGCTGCCGTCCTCGCCCTTGGCGGACAGCTCGGGCCGATGCAGGCGTGCCCGGGCCCGCTCCACATGGGCTTCTCCATACAGGATCGTGGCGGACGAAGCGTCGCCAAACAGGATGGCCGTGTCGAAATCTTCCGGGTCCAGCAACGGCGAGAGCATTTCGGCCGTGACCACCAGCACCCGGCCATGCGGGGTGCTCTGCAGGAAATCGTAGCCCGCTTGCAGGGCATACAGGTAGCCGGAACAGGCGGCATTGATATCGTAAGCCTGAGCCATCGTCGCGTTCTTGCCGGTGCCCAGTTGGCCCAGCAATTGGCAAGCCATCGAGGGGGTGACCGCCGTGGGACTGGTGGTGCTGCAGATCACCAAGTCCAGGTCGGCCGGGATCAAGCCTTCCCGGTCCAGCAAGTTCCAGCAAGCTTGGGCGGCCATGGTCACGGCGTTTTCGCCGTGGTGAGCCCACATCCGCGTCTCGATGCCCGTCCGCCGGACGATGTCGGCGGCCACTTTGCCGTTCATATTCTTCATCAGGCCCAGCCGCAGCAGTTCGCGATTGGTGACCCGGCGGCTGCCGGTGACCGTGGAAACCACCGACATCCCGACGTCGAACGGCCGCCGCTGGCGGGTGGAGGCGGGCAAATGCAGGGTGGCGTCCCGCACGCGGCGGGTCAAGATCGGCGTCCCACAAGTTTCCTGGGTGATCGGCTTGGGGCGGCGGGCGACACGGTCCGTCTTGATCCGCATCAGCGGGGCACCCACCTCGACCACATCCCCCTCCTGGACCACAATCTCCTCCAACACACCCGACACCGGCGACGTCAATTCAAATACGCTCTTGGTAGCTTCCAACGAAGCCAGCACCGCTCCCCGTTCCACCCGGGTTCCCGCGGTCAGCAGCAGTTCCACCACAATTACCGTATCATCGGAGGGTCCGGAACCGATCGCTTCGACCCAATGGACGCCGTCTTCGGCCGCCCGTGGTGGTGTCCAGGCCAGATCCATATTCAGTAATTCGGCGGCCGCCGCCAGCACTCGCTGGAACGAGGGCATGACCTGAACCTGGCAAGAGAAATTACAGGGGATGTGGGTGTCGGGGCGGGCTACCCGGCGCATGGCCACCGGCACCCGCGTGTGCTGGGCCACCGTCGCGACGATCTCGCCCCCCAACCCGCACGTCTGATTGTCCTCGTGAACCACGATCAGCCGCGCCGTCTTTTCGGCCGAGGCCAGCACGGCCCGCTGGTCCCAGGGGGACAGGCAGCGCAGATCGAGCACTTCTGACTCGACCCCCGCTTTCTCCAAGGCATCGGAAATCCTGCCGC
>SLMF01000054.1 GCA_007133715.1 Planctomycetaceae bacterium | reverse complement strand
CGGCCGCCGGTGGGTTCGATCAGTCGCAGGATCGCCCGCCCGGTGGTGGTCTTGCCGCAGCCGGATTCGCCGACCAGTCCCAGGGTCTGGCCGCGATAGATATTGAAGCTGATGTCGTCCACCGCTTTGGTATAGCCGACCGTCCGCAACAGCACACCGCGGCGGATCGGGAAGTAGACCCGTAGCTGCTCGACCCGCAGCATCGGGGTGGCGTCCTCCGGCACGGTCGCGGTTCCCGGGGGATGGTGCCCTTCTTCCCACGGATGCCCCATGGCTGCCAGTTCCCGGCGCGGGTGCAGCAGGCGGCCGCGACCGCGCGAGATCAGTTGCTGCAGACGCTGGTCGTCCAGCTGTTTTTCGATTACCCGGATCGAGCCCTGTTCTTCGACCGTCTGCATGAAATCGCTGACGGTCGGCAAGCGTTTGTACAGGCTGTCCAAGCGTGGTCGGCAGGCCAACAGGCCCTTGGTATAAGGGTGCTGCGGGTCGCCGAAGATATCCAGGATCTTGCCGTATTCGACGATCTTGCCTTGGAACATCACGGCCACATCGTCGGCGATCTCGGCGATCACGCCCAGATCGTGGGTGATGAACAGGATCGCCATCCCGCGGTCGTCCCGCAGGCGGCGGAGGATGTCCAGGATCTGGGCCTGGATCGTGACGTCCAAGGCGGTGGTCGGTTCGTCGGCGATCAGCAATTGGGGATTGCAGGACAGGGCCATGGCGATCATCACCCGCTGCTTCTGGCCGCCCGACATTTGGTGGGGATAGCTGTCGACGCTCTGTTCCGGCTGGGAGATGCCGACTTCGCGGAACAACGCGATCGTACGTTGGCGGGCTTCGGCCTGCGACAGCCGCTGGTGCAGCACAAGGGCCTCCATGACCTGCGCGCCGACGGTGAACACCGGGTTCAGGGAGGTCATGGGTTCCTGGAAGATCATACTGATATCTTTGCCGCGGATCTTCCGCAGCGCCGGCTCGGGCAGCTGGACCAGATCGCGGCCCAGGAAGGAGATCTGGCCGGTTTCGATCCGTCCGCTGGTTTCCAGCAGCCGCATGATCGACAGCGAGGTCACGGACTTTCCCGAGCCCGACTCGCCCACGATCCCCAGGGTCTTGCCGGATTCGATATCGAAGGCGATGTCATCCACGGCGGCGACCACGCCTTGTTCGGTGTGGAAGTAGGTCCGCAGCTCGCGCACCTGGACCAAAGCGGATCGCGAGGCCGGAGACAGCTGGCCGGTGCCGGGCGTGTTCGATTCGGGAGGGGCGGTGCTCATCTTCGCTTTCCAAGTTCTATTGCCGAGCCTGACGCAGTTTGGGGTCGGTGGCTTCCTGGATGCCCTCGCCGATCAGATTGTAGGCCAGGACCGTCAGGAAAATGGCGGTGCCGGGAAACACGATCAACCACCACATTTGCAGGTTATTCCGTCCGGCGTTCAGCAGCGACCCCCAGCTGGGATTGGGGGGCGGCGCTCCGAACCCCAAGAAGCTCAAGCCGCTTTCGATCAGGATCGCCGCCGCGATACCGAACGAAATCGGCACCAGCACGGGCGCCAGCGAGTTGGGCAGGATATGGCGGAACATGATCCGCAGCTGGCCCGCGCCCAGAGCCGCGGCGGCCGACACATACTCGGTCTGCCGCAACTTGAGAAACTCGCCACGCGTCAGACGGGCAATTCCCGTCCAGCCCGTCATGCCCAACACGGCCATCAAATGCCAGATGGTGGGCGTGTCCAACACGGCCAGCAAGGCCAGAATCAGCACCAGGGCGGGGATGCACATCACCATTTCGATCAGCCGACTCAACAGCATGTCGACCCAACCGCCCAGGTAACCCGCCAGCGCCCCCACCGTGATTCCGATCACGGCCGCGATCCCCGTGGCGACGAAACCGACCAGTAACGCCACCCGCGTGCCATGGACCATCTGGGCAAACACGTCCACTCCGGGATGCGTGGTGCCGAACAGATTATGGGGGTTCGGTGCCGCGTAGCTCTCGTTGCCCGGCTGGCCCGGCCATTCGCCGTCGCGGACCCGCCGGTAGGGATCCTGGAAGACCAACGGCCAGATCGCCCAGCTGTCCGGATCCTTCTCCCGTAGATTCTGCACATAACGCATGCGGAACCCGTCCCGGAAGAAGATCTCGTTCTCCCAACGCGGATGGAAGTAGCTCATCGCCGGAAAATACAACCGCCCGCGATACCGGCAGACAATCGGCTTGGTCCCCGCAATCGCCGGCGAGAAGAGGGCGACCAGCGTCAACAGGCCGACAAAGCCCAAAGCCGTCATGGCCAGTTTGCGGCGGCGGAACCGAACCCAGGAAGTCGCCCAAAAGCCACGCGAAACTTCGCCCTCCACCCTCGCCACCAAAGGCGAGCGGGGTACGTCCCGCTGCATAATCGTTGGTTCTGTCATCAGGAATATGTCACTCGTGGATCGACAAAAGCGTAAAGAATGTCAGCGATCAACTGACCGGCCAGCGTGAGCACCGAGAACATAAACGTCAATCCCATGATCGTCGGATAGTCCCGGTTGGTGATCGAATCCAGGAACAGCAGGCCCATCCCCTGCCACGTGAAAACGCTCTCCAAAATCACAAACCCGCTCAACAACCCCGGCAAGGTCAATCCCATCAGCGTCACGAAGGGGATCAGCGTATTGCGAAAGGCGTGTTTCACCACCACCCCGAACGGCCCCACGCCCTTGGCCCGCGCCGTGCGGATGTAGTCCTGCCGAATGACCTCCTCCATGTTCGATTTCACAAACCGGCTGTAGTAGGCCAACCCGGTGTAGGTGGCGCAGGTAACGGGCAGGATCATGTGCTGCAGACGATCCCAGACCTTGCCCAGCCCGCTGAGCTGATCGTATTGCATGCTGGTCATGCCTCCCAGCGGCAATTGGAAGAGCGTGCCTTCGAGCCGGACGTAGAACAGGTTCAGCAGCAGCAGGGCGGTGACGAAGGCCGGCACCGAATACAGCATGTACAGCACCGTACTGAGGATCCGTTCGTCCGTCCGCCCGCTTCGCACAGTGGCGAACAAGCCCATCGGGATGGCCAGCAGGTAAGCCAGGACCAGCGAGGTGACGGACAACACGAGGGTCGGGCCCACCCGTTCCCCGATGACCTCCGTCACGGGTCGTTTTTCCCGGAAGGAGCGGCCCATATCCAGCCGCGCCAGATTGCCCAACCATTGGAAATAAGCGACCGACCAATGCCGGTCCAGACCATAGATCCGCTCCAGCCGCTGCAGGTCCTCGTCGCTGATCTGCCGACTGGGATCGGTCTCCGCCAGGTCCATGGTCAGCGGCGTACCGGGCATGTTGCGGATCAGCCCGTAGATCATGAAGGTAATCAGCAGCAAGGTGATCGCGCCGATGCACAGGCGGCGTACGAGGTAGCTTAGCATGGATTCATGTATCGTTTATCGTGGGTTGGGAACGGGGCCGATCCTGGAAAACGGCGAGCGCCGGTCGCCGCCTGGGGCGTCCGGGCCGGTCGGTCTACAAGTCGGGCTTCCAGATGCTGCCGAAGCCCGGCCCGTAATTGAAGGGGCCCCGCGGACTGAAATTGTAACCGCGGAGCCGTTTGTTGAAAGCATAAAACGAATTCCGGAAAAACAGCCACGTGTACGGCTGGTCCTCGTACAGCAGCAGATGGATCTGCCCGAACAACTCTTCTCGCTTGCCGTCGTCCAATTCGACCAGGGCCTGATCGAAGAGCGCGTCGACCTGGGGGTTGGAATAGCCCACATAGTTGCGCCCGCCGTCACTCCGCCAGATATTCTCGTTGGTATCCGGATAGGCCCCGGTGCCCCAGCCGCCGAACGAGGCGTGAAAATGACCCTGCAACGTCTTCTCCTGCAGCACCGTGAACTCCAGCGGGCGCACGTGGCAAATGATCCCGATCTGGGCCAGATTCTGCTGCAACAGATTGCAGATCGCGATCCGTTCGGCCGCGTTGACCACCAGAATGCTGAATTCAAACCGCCGCTGCCGACCATCGATCTCCTTGTTGCGAATCCCGTCGCCCGTGGTGTCGACCCAACCGGCTTCTTCCAGCAGCTGCTCGGCCTTGTCCAAATCCTGCTGATAGGGCGGCGGAGGGTCCCGGGGCGCCCACCGCGAAGTGGGATGGAAAATCCCGTTGCACGGCTCGGCTAACCCGTACAGCAGGATCTCGTGCATCTCCTGGTGATCAAAGGCGTACGACATCGCCCGCCGCACCCGCGGATCCGAGAAAAACTCCGTGCGGTTGTTCCACATGAAATGGAAATACACCCACTCCAAACCGTAGGCCTTGGTGTTGTTGCGGTAAAAGTCCGGACCGTCCGTCTTGGTCACCCATTCCTCGGGACCCAGAATCTTCTCCTCGATGTCGCCCGCCTTCACCGCCAGCAACGCCACACTGGATTCGGGGATGATCTGGAAACGGATCTCTTCGAAATAAGGCTTGTCCCGCACCTGACGCCCCTCGTGCAGGTGCCAGCTCTCCCGCCGACGCAACACAATCTCCCGACCCAGCGTGCGGCGGTGCAAGACGTATGCCCCACCCGTCACCGGGGCTTTCTCGTAAGCCACATGGTACGAGCTGTTCTGCAACGTCGGATCGTCGGCAATCGAGTCCTCATAAATGTGCTTGGGCAAGATCCCAAAACCCACATGCCACTGGTTCGTCGCCATCGGCTCCTGATGAAAAAATACCAGCGTGTGGTCGTCATACGCCTCGACCCATCGCAGTTTGTCCGTCCCCGAACGCATCGCCGGGACCGGCACCAAACTGGACATGATCACCTGGAAACTGAAAACGACATCCTGCGCCGTGATCGGCTCGCCATCCGACCACGTCAAATCGTCTCGCATCACCACCCGATCATACATCCGGTCCGTGCTGGTCTCCCAGGAAACCACCGTGTCGGAAGCCGCGTAACGATTGAATTCCCAGTCGAAACCGAACAGCCCGAATCCGGTCAGTCCGGAGACATCGAATTCGATGGTCGAGCTGCCCATGATCGGATTCGTGCTACGCACGTCTGCCCCGGTGTGGCGCGTGATCGTGGCATTCCAATCCACGACCTCTGAATCTTCCGGCAAACGCCCCAAGGCGCTCAAGATCTTGTCATTGGCCTCCGGCGAATCGTTCCGCAGCTGCAAGGCCTCCTCGACCGTCGCCAGCAGCGGCTCCCCTTCCTGCCGCCGCCTCAGACGCTCGATCGAATCGTCCACCGGCTGCGAGATCCACTCCACACGCGCGTCCAACTCGTCCATCGAGGGAGGGTCGAACGGATCGATCAGGTCACCCAGGACAAACCCTGCTGCGGCTCCCGGTGCGCCCGGCTCGCCGCCCGCCTCGTCTTCTGGCTGACAACCTGACGCCAAAAGAGCTATAACCACGCACCACAAAATCGCGAATCTGCGTACTGCTGCCATCGTCAATCGCCCAGTCTCCGCGGACACTATCGGGGAAAGTTTCCGACACGGCTGGCCGGCCTTCAGAAGATGTTACCGGAGCGATCGCAGGCGGTCAATCGCGACTGCCGTCCGGGCCCTGCTGTCGGGCGTTGCGTTGGCGCCAGGCCTCGAAGAACACCACGGCCGCCGCGACGGAGAGGTTCAGGCTGTCCACAACCCCACACATAGGCAATCCGATTGGGGTAACATCGGTGCCTTTCCAGAAATCGCTGAGCCCCTGGGCTTCATTACCCAGCACCACCGCCACCCGTCCGTCGTAGTCCATCTGGGTATAGCAACAGGCGGCTTCGACCCGCGTGGCCAGGATGGTGAATCCCTGCTGATTCAACCACGTGCGGACCTGCTGGGCCGGTGCGGCGGCGACCGGCACGGAAAACACGGCCCCCAGACTGGCGCGAATCGTGTTCGGATGGTACAGATCGGTGGTGCCGTCGGCCAGGATCAAAGCCTGGACGCCCGCCGCATCGGCCGAGCGGAGCACGGCACCGACATTGCCCGGTTTTTCCACTCGCTCCAGCACCGCGATCAACGCCTGCGGGGGTGGAGCCAATCGTTCCAAATCGACCGCTGGCAGGGGAGCCAGTGCGACCAGTCCCTCGTCGCGTTCTCCGTAAGCCAACTTGCGAAACACGGGCTCGGTCACCTCGATCAGCTCGACTCCCTCGCGGGACAGCTGGCCGATCAATGCTTGGGCGTCCGCCTGACAGAGTTCGGCACAGACATACACCTCTGCCAAGGCGATCCCTGCCCGATAGGCGCGCTGGATCTCCCGCGTACCATCCAGGATCATTCGCTGCTGTTGGCGCCGCCCCCGCGACGTGCGCAGGCGCACGGCCCGCTTGATCCGAGGATTCTGAGGACTGGTGATTATGGCCATCCGGGGGGGCTCGCGGAGAAGCAGACACTTTCTTTGTGAAATCGGGCTGTTGCTAACACACGGCGCCGGTCGGGACAAGGGGCCGTCACCCCAGCATCATCAGCACAATCCAGGGGACGATGTTGAACACGTACACCAGCAGCTTATAGATGCCCAGGAAGACATAGAACACGGTGTTGAAGGTCTCCCGCGGCATGGGGAACCAGCGGCCGTGCAGGCGGTATATGAAGTCCGCCGCCGTCATCCACAGCAGGAAGGAGCCGGTCAACAGGAGCACATTCAGGATTGTGCAGCCCAGAAGAAACGTTTTCAGCGTTTGTGTGTCCATCGTCTTGCCTGTCCTTGCTGCGATTAGGTAAGCGTCAGCACCGACACCATCCGTCTTCAAGCGGCAAATACGAGCGCGGCGGTGCAACTGTCTAAGCGTCCCACCATGACTGTCCGCGGTGAGCGGGCACCGAGGAACGACAAGGTGCGGGCGGCCGGCCGTAGTTGCCAAACCTGGCTTCCACCGACGCGGGGTCGGTGGGAGCGAGGGGATTTCTTGGCAGATGCTAACCGGCCAGAGCCGCGTGCAGGGGCCGCTCAGG
>SLMF01000080.1 GCA_007133715.1 Planctomycetaceae bacterium | reverse complement strand
CCTGCGGGACCCGCGAGGTGCCGATGAAAGACATTCCGTTTCCCGACGACGGGCATTGGCAGAACAAGCACCTCAATCTGCTATCGGCCGGATATCGGAAGGCGCCTTTTTTTGATGTCCTAGCCCCCGTGCTTGACACCGTGTACCAAACCCGGCACCACACGATGGTCGACTTCAACGTGATGTTGATCCAGGGTGTACGGAACTTGCTGGGTATTGCCACACCAGTGTACCGGGAAAGTGAGTTGGGCGACGACTTTGGCGACGGGAGCGCCCGGAATCTTCAGATATGCAGACATTTCGGGGCCGGCGTCTACCTTTCCGGACAGGGCGCGCGCAGTTACAATGACAAGGCAAGCTTCCGGGAAGCGGGCATCGAACTGGTGTACCAGGAGTTCCAGCACGAGCCGTACGAACAAGGGCCTGGCGAGTTTTTTCCGAACTTGTCGATTCTCGATATGTTGTGCTATCTCGGCCCGGAAGCCACGGCCGAGATCGTGAAGCGGCGTTGCTGGACAAGCAAATACGATTCTCGGGATGAGTCATGAGGGAGCGGTTGTGATGGGAAACGAGCGAACGTGTTGCCAGCCGGATGGGCTGTTGGAACCGGCCGTGAACGCGGAATCCTCGGCCGGCCGGCGGAGCCCGCTAGTCAGCGCCGTCGTGCTCAGTTGGAATCGGCGGGACGAGACGCTTCAGTGCCTGGCGTCGCTGAAGCGGCAGACGTATGCGCCGATGGAAATCGTCGTATTGGACAACGGCTCGACCGACGATTCGGCCGACGCCATTGCCCAGGCCTTTCCCGAAGTGGCCCTCTTGCGCATGCCCAAAAACTACGGCGACTGGCAGGGCCGGGACATCGCGGCGGCCAACTGCCGGGGACAGTACCTGCTGGAAGTCGACAGCGACGCCGAATTGGAGGTCGACACCGTCGCCAAACTGGTGGCCCGAATGGAACGGGAACCGGAAGTGGCCGTGGTCCAGCCACGGATCATCGATACCCAATCGGAAACGCCCTACGATCGGGGATTCGGACGTGATCGCGCGGACATCGAACACTACCAAGCGGATTTTCACGGCTGCGTGGCGCTTATCCGCTTGTCGGCCTATCGCGAGGTGGGCGGGTTTCCGCACTACCTGCTGGGGGGTGGCGAGCCATTCCTCTCGTTCCGCCTGCTGGATCGTGGCCATCGCATCGTCTACTACCCGGAGACGACGGTCAGGCATGCCATGTCGCCACTGCAACGGATCCCCCGCAAACGCTACTTTTTGCAGAATACCCAGCGCCTCCGCGCGGTGATGGCGAATTACCCGGGCTTCGGGAGGCCCCTGTTGGAGTTGTGCTGGAAATTGAGCTACTACGCGTACGGCGCCGTTCGACAGGGGTATCTTTTGCAATTGCCGGGCGACCTGCTGCGCCAGGCGGGACTGGGCGTATCGGCTTGGTTGGGCCGACCCAAGATCCAGCGGGAGACCGTTCACTTGATCGACTACCTTCACTGCAATATGGTGACGTCCCTGGACGATTATCGGGCCATTGATAGGCGTCGTAGTTATTTGTTGTCGCTTGCCAAGCGCCGCTGGCGGCGGGCGCGAAGCAATGTATGACAAGGTCCGCTAGGAACCAAGCGACGCGGCGAGAGACGCATGCGACCATTAGCCGATCTATACGACGTCTACCACCGGCGAATCGGGTATCGACTTTGCGAAGCGGCGCTGGGACGTTCGACGTTCGCGTTGTTGGCCCAGATGCAGCGCATCGACACGTTGCCGACCGCGGAGCGAACTCGGGCATTAGCGGTGCGGTTGGCCACCACGTTGAATGCGGCCGCCCAAGTCCCCTTCTACCGAAACGGGCTTGCGGACAAGGCGAGCGGTGTCCGTGCCGGCGATGCGGTGGACGCGCTGAAGGCGCTGCCGATCACGCGGAAGGAACATATTCGTGACAATCCGCGGGCCTTCCTCCGGGAAACATGCCGCCGGCGACTTCAGACCACACGAACGGCAGGTTCCACGGGACAGCCCTTGGTCGCCTATTGTGATCCTTTGGCGGCTGTGTGCGGTTGCGCCGCCATGGCTTACGGTCGCTCCTGGTGGGGGCTCCCCCCGGGGGCGCGGTCGGTAAACCTTTGGGGGCACAGCAAATACCTCTCGGGAGGCTGGAGGAACCGAGTGCGGTTGGCGAAACGCCGCCTGTTGGACGCCGTCATGAACCGAACCGTGTTTCCCGCCTACGATCTGTCGGCTTCGAATCTGGACCGATTCGCGGATTTGGTGTTGCGAAAGCAGCCAGTTTACCTGGTTGGCTACGCCAGCGCGCTGCACGCCGCGGCCTGCGCAATGCGAAACGCTGAACCCGCCTCCCGTTTGCGCGCCGTGGTCAGCACCGGCGAAGTGCTCTATGAAGAGCAGCAGCAGGATATCGAAGAATATCTTCGAGTACCTGTCGTACAGGAGTACGGGCTGTGCGAAGCGGGCGTGATCGCGTACAGTTGTCCGGCCGGCTCGATGCATGTCCTCGACCCCTTGGTCCATGTGGAACTCCTGGATGATGAGGGGCGTCCGGTAGACGTGGGAGAGACGGGTCGAATCGTCGTCTCATTGCTCGGACGGCACGATGTCGTGATCCTCCGTTACGATACGGGGGACTTGGCCACGGAGGTTCCGCAAGGCTGTGCCTGCGGGCGGCCAGGCAGGCGGATCGGACGGGTTGCCGGTCGCGCCTACGATTTGATCCGCACTCCTTCCGGCGGAGCCGTACCCGGCGTGCTCTTCACGCATGCCATGAAGTATCTATCCGGCGTCCAACGATACTGTGTCGTCCAAACGGACTTGGATCGGATTGAGGTCCGCTACGAGCAGCATCAGCCGCTCCAACCGGCGGAGTTCGACGCCGCCCGCCGAAAGATGATCGACGCGGTCGGCTCAGATGTCCAGATCAGGTTTCAGCGAGTCGATGCACTTCCAAGGGAATCGTCGGGCAAGTTTCGTTGGATTCGCTCCGAGCTGACCACAACGCAGGGATACGGTCCGAACCGGAACACGCAATGACCGCCGTTGACACCATGAACCGTTGCGCACCGCGCGTGGCGTGGGTCGTATCGTCTCCCACGCCGTATAAGCTGCCCTTCTTCGAGCTGCTCGCGAAGAACCCGGAATGGGACCTGCATTTCTACTTTTGCACCTGGGCAAGCACGACTCGCCCCTGGCAGCTGGATCCGTCGTCCGAGATCCAAGCGACGACCGACCAGGGCATTCGCCTGCCTCTTCCCGGAGGCTACGGGAGCTGCCTGCGACTGAACCCCAGAATTCTTCGCGCGTTGTTCCGCGAACGCTGGGACCTGGTGGTCGTTTCGGGCTACAACCATCCCACGATGCAATTGGCCATCCTCGGCTGCATCGCTCGTCGCATCCCGTTCATCATCCAAGGCGAGAGTCATTTGCACAAGCCGCGCTCGTTGCTGACAAGGACAGTCAAGCGGTGGCTGATCTTTCCGCTCTTGCGGCGTGCCGCCGCGGCGTTGGCGACCGGTACGGCAGCCCGCCAGTACTGGGAATCCATCGGCATACCGGCCGGACGAATCGGCATCGTCGCGAACACACCGGAGGTCGGATATTTTAGCAGCGAGGCGGAGAGCCTTCGTCCGCACCGGGCGCGGCTGCGCGGGGAATTGGGATTGCCCGAGAGCGCGGTGGTCGGAGTTTTTGTAGGTCGACTCATCCCGGTCAAAGGGGTCGACCTGGCGTTGAAAGGACTGGCGGGTTTGCCCCCCGCCCAGCGGCCCCACCTGCTGATTGTGGGCGACGGCCCCGAGCGTTCAAATCTGGAGCAAATTGCCGCCGAACACTGCCTTCCGATCACCTTCGCCGGGTTTCGGCAGCGGGACGAACTGCCGGCCTGCTATGCCGCCAGCGATTTCTTCTTCCTGCCGTCGCGCGAGGAGCCTTGGGGAGTGGTCGTGAACGAGGCCATGGCCTGTGGACTTCCCGTCCTTTTGTCGGATCAGGTCGGCGCAGCTTACGACTTGTTGCAGGAAGGGGGCAACGGTTTCCTCGTGCGGGGTGCGGACGCGGCGAATTGGTCGGATGCCTTTCGCCGATGCAGCGAGGCGAGGGCCAGCCTTCCGAGGATGGGCGATCGATCACGAGGCTTCGTTCAAGGTTGGACACACCAGGCGTCGGCCGACGAGTTCACGAAGGTTGCCCGAATCGCCCTGAACGGATGGGAAGCGAACCGCGGCGCCGATGGGTCAGAGCGTGACGATCGGGAGCAATAGCGAACGTCCAGCCATGCCACATGCATCCAACAATCTTCGGGGCGTCAGCCCGCCGTCCCCATTCCACCGGACTCAGGATGCGGTGAGGGCACGCAACCCGTCTTTGGCGGGGCGCAATGGGCCAAATGCCCGGCCCGTTCCTGCGCCCGGCGCCGCGCGGCGGGAACGACGGCTGCTTGCTGCCAGTTACCTGATGGTATCCGTTTCCTTGCTGCTTCCGTACCTCCATCCCGGCCTGGACAACGTCCGCTGGATCGTGCTTTGCATCGTGCTGGTTCCCTGGCTGGTCACCAACATCCGTTGGCTGGAGCGACCGGCGCTTCCCGCGATTGTGATGGCTATGGTGGTAGCCAATCTCGTTCTCCGCCTGCTCTCCATCGCCTGGTCGCCCATGCCGGAATACACCGCCATGCGGGCCGTGTCGCTCGCCTTGTTGTGGCTGTACCTGATCGGGTTTGCCAGTCGCGTCAAGGCGAGCAGACTGACCTCCTTAGGGCCATTGCTGATTCTGTTATTCCTAGCAGCCGTTGTCTTACCAGGCACCTTGTCGTGGGCCCTCGGACGTTCCACGATTCCTTTTACCGGATATCGCCTGTGGCTCGTAGGCCGTTTTTCAGGTATGACTGGCAACCCAAACGCATTGGCGATCGTGCTCGTTGTGTGCGCGCCCATCGCGATCGCATTGTGTTGGCAGAAAAAATGGAAATGGTGGTTCGTCGTTGTGAGTGCCTGCTGTCTCCATTCCTTGATTCTTTCGGGATCTCGTGCGGGTATCGTCGGCGCCATGATCGGCATCACAACGCTCCTGGCGGCGTACTACAAGGTTCGCCTCTTCTTGCCCCTCGGGGCCTTTGCCGTCCTTCTCGCATGGTTAACCATCACTTACAGTAGAGATGCACAGGAAACGCTGTACGAGTTCGCAGCTCGGAGAGAAGTAACCGATTCTGCGGAGCCGATTTCCCTGCCTGCCTTGGAAGAAATCGGACACAGTCGTTTCGAGCAATGGGAAGCAGGCTGGCCGAGCATTCGACGGCGCCCGCTCCTTGGGCAGGGTTATGGAATCGGAGGCACCGGGCGCAGCCTTCCGGGTGAGTACGAGGTGGGCTACCCGTTGCACAACTCGCTGCTGCAAGTGTGGCAAGAGAACGGACTTGTCGGTTTGCTGCTTCTATTGCCCCTTATTGGCTTGTTGTTTTGGCACGTTTGGCGCCGGTTTGTTTCCACTGCGACTCACCGAGACGACCTGATATTTGCCGGCGTTGCCGGAAGCTGCCTCGGGGGACTCACTAGCGCGTTTTTCGAAAGTTGGCTCCTGTCGGTAGGCAACCTGGGGACATTGCCGTTCTGGACATGTGTGTTTCTCTTCCTTTCTGATTCGAATGAGCGGGCCAGATGACGATTCACGCAGAACATATTGTGCCGTATATCGGCAACCAGTCGAGTGGTCCGGCCTGGTCGGTACCGGCGCTCTGTTCTGCACTGCTGGCCCACGGCGTGGTCGTACGAATGCACACATTGGCTCCGCTACCCGACCGGCACTTCGACTTCGAGGTCGCCGAGTATCCTCGCCACGCACTACCCGACCGGCGAATCGGTCGGTCGCCGAAAATGAAGCGCGGACTTCACCAGGCGGCCGCCAATGCCCAGATATTGCACAACCATAGCTTGTGGATGATGCCAAACATCTATCCTGCCCATGCCGTACGCGGCACCCAATGCCGCTTGGTCGTATCTCCCAGGGGCACCTTTTCCGATTGGGCGCTTCGCCGTTCGCAATGGCTCAAGCGATTGATCCTCGCATTGGGCCAGCGCCGGGTATTGGAGGAGGCCGCTTGTTTCCATGCCACTGCCACAAGCGAGTACGAGGAAATTCGCCGCATGCGACTGCGTGCGCCCGTGGCCATTCTGCCGAACGGTGTCGACATTCCTTCCCCTCATTTCAAACCTCAACCACGGAACCAAACGCGCCGGCGTCTGCTGTTCCTCAGCCGCATCCACCCCAAAAAGAGAGTGGCCCTTCTGCTTAGCGCATGGCGGAACCTGCAATTGTCGTTTCCGGACTGGGAACTAAGAATCGTCGGACCAGACAATGGTCGCTATGCAATGCAAATGCAACGTCTCGCTGAGGAACTTGGCTGCAGACGCGTCTGGTTTCCCGGAGCCGCTTACGGTCCAGCAAAAGCTCGCGAATACTTTGATGCCGATCTGTTCGTGCTGCCGACGCATTCTGAGAACTTCGGGATGGTCGTCGCCGAAGCCCTCGCCCACGGACTGCCTGCCGTAGTGACGAAAGGGGCTCCTTGGGCCGGGCTCGAAGCCGAGCAATGTGGATGGTGGATCGACATGGGTGAGGCGGCGCTTACCGAGTGCCTTCGCGATGCCCTGACTCGCACCCCGGCCGAATTGGAAACCATGGGACAGCGCGGACGCGATTGGATGCGGCGAGAATTCTGTTGGCGGGAAATCGGCCGCAAGATGCTCTTAACCTATGAATGGCTGCTCGACGGCGGCGCGCAACCCGACTGGGTTATAACCGAATGACCGTCCCCGATCCAAGGATCGCTTGTCTCCGTCATTACAGCTGCGTATCATCGCTGGAGCCATTGGAAGCGTTCTTGGAAGATGCCCTTGCACGATCGCCAGAAGCTCGGATAGAGAGGGG
>SLMF01000664.1 GCA_007133715.1 Planctomycetaceae bacterium | reverse complement strand
TCGCTTCCGGCAGGTCAGCAGCGGCAGTTGCGGTATCGCTTACGGATCGATCGGCGGGGTCGCTATGAACTGGGCCCCCTCAGGCTGGTCTCCCGTTTTCCGTTTGGCCTGTTTTCTTGTTCCCGAACGGATACCGGCACAACGCCTCTGATCGTCTACCCCCGCTTGGGTACCCTTTCCGCTTTCTGGCGGCGGCGCTATGATCCCAGGCAGCAGGGCGAGCGGGGTGCGCATCGTCCGGGACGTGCTGCGGGCGACTTTTTCGCGGTGCGGGAGTGGCAGACGGGCGACAGCCCCCGCTGGATCCATTGGCGGCGGACGGCGCGTCAAGGTCGCCTGATTGTGCGGCAATTCGAGCGTCCGGGCGGTGCGCATTTCGTGTTACTGGTCGACTTGAGTGACCCGGATCCGGGTAGTCGGGACCGAGCGGATTTCGAACAAGCGATCAGTTTCGCGGCGACGCTGGTGACGGACTTTTGCCGCCAACCGGGTCTGACGCTGCGGGTGGGGCTGGCCGGGGAGGAGTTGGAATGGTTGGTGGGGGGGACGAGTTTGGCGCTGCAGATGCGGATCCTCGAGCGGTTGGCGGTGGTCGCTCCGCTGGCGGGCGGATGCGACGCCGAGAGGTTGCGGCAGGCCATGGAGTCGTTGCCGGAACAGGCCGAGGTGTGGCTGGTTCGCGGCGGCGGGGGCCCCCTCCCCCAGAAAGAAGTCGCCGCCGCCCCGCGTTCCAAGAGGACGGGACGGGTTCAGCAAATCGGTCCGCAGGATCGTTTGTTTCAAGAATGTTTTAAGGTGAGTTGACTTGGATCTCCGGCGATTGATCACTTTGAACCTGCTGTTGCTCGGCGTGCTGAGCAGCTGGCTGGTAGGACTGGGCGAGGGGAACGGTTGGTTGCCCTTGGGGACCCTGGTAGCCGCCCTGTTGGGCTGGTGGCATTGCGAGGTGTCGGGGCGTGCTGGCCTGGGCCCGTGGGTGGTCAATGCGGTGATTCTCTTCTCGGCCGCCCTGGCCGTATCCCGGTTTGCTCAAGTGGGGAGTGCTCCCGATGCGGTGATCGCGGCGCACGCCTTGACATTCTTGATGATTGCCCTGTTCTTCGAGCAAAAGACGCCGCGAACATGGTGGGATCTATTCAGCTTGAGCTTGTTGCTGGTGTTCCTGTCCACCGCCTTGCACCACGGGCCGTTGTTCGCACCGCTGCTGGTGGCCAGCCTGTTCTTCGTCTTGACGGCGCTCGCCTTGCTGGCTTTGCATCGTCAGCAGCGGTTTTGCGAACTGGCCGAGGAGCAGGATGCGGGGGGCGAGTACCGTGGCGAACGAGTCGACGGCTGGCGTCTGGCGGCGGTCGGTGCGGCGACCCTGGTCGTCGGCCCCCTTTCGTTGTATTTTCGCTCGTGGTCCTCCCGAAAAGCCGAGCCGGAAGGTTCGTCAGCCGTCTTGCCGGGAAGCAACGGGCAAGTCCCTCGGACACCGCCGGCCAGTCGTGCGGCCGCCGGTTGGTTCGCGGGCATCGGAGCCGAATTCTGGTGGCGGATGGGCCGGATTACCGGGTACAGCTTGCTGATCGGTGCGGTGATTTTCGTGATGACCCCGCGGTTTGGCGAGGTGCAACTGTTCCGCGTGCGGCGGAGTGGTTCCTGGCAAGGCTCGACGTCACCGCTGCAACGCACCGTCGGATTTGACGATCAGGTGCAATTGGGCCAGTTCGGTTCTGTCAGTGACGATCATCAGCAGGTGTTGCGGATTCGCTTTTGGGATCATCGCAACGACACCCCCTATCGTGCGCAGGGCAACCTGTTTTTGCGGGGTGCGGTGTTGAACCATTATGCGGACGGAAGATGGGAACATCGGCCCGGGAGCTCGCCACTGCCGCTGTCCGACGATCCTCGCGCGTGGGGCGATGACGGGGAACTGGTTCGTCAGGAGGTACTGCTGGAGCCACTGGACCGACCCGAGTTGTTTTGTGTGTGGCCCTTTCATCGTTTGGCTCAAGACGATCGGGTGCAATACGACGGGTGGCGGGAACGTTTGCAGCGTCCGGGGAGTTTGGCTCGGCGGGCCTTTGCCTACGAGTTGTTGACGACGGGGTTCCTTGCGGGGCGTCAGGCGGAGGTGAGCCCTGCGTCGGGTCCCACGGAATTGGCGCCCTTGCTGCAATTTCCCGTGGAATCCTTGCCGGAGACCGCAGCCCTGGCCGCCCGTTGGCTGGCCGATGCGGGGCTACCCGCCGATGAGGCGTGGAACCGGGCGCAGGCCCTGGAACGGCGGCTACGTGCCTCGCCACGCTTCGAATACCGCCTGGGAAACCTCCACCGGGATCCCTCGCGAGATCCGATCGAGACCTTCATCGCCCACGACTCGCGAGGCCACTGCGAATACTTCGCGTCGGCCTTGACGCTGATGCTGCGGAGTGCCGGGCTGCCAGCCCGCATGGTCGTCGGTTACAAGACGGACGAATACAATAACCTGGAGCAGTGCTATTGGGCGCGCCAGTCGGACGCCCATACGTGGGTCGAAGTCTTTCTGCCCGAGGAAGCGATTCCGGCGGAACTCCGACAACAGCAGCCGCTGGCCGACTGGTCGCATGGCGGTTGGTTGCGGCTGGACCCCACCCCCTCGGACTTGAACGAATTGTCGTGGGGCGAATATGCCCGCCAGCAGCTCCGCCTGTGGCAGGTGAGGCTCCACACCATGTGGAACCAGCACGTCTTGCAAATGGGGATGGCGCGACAAGACGTTCTGATCTATCGGCCCTTGATCCAAGGTCTGCGTGCCGCGTTTACCAACCTGACCCAAGGCGAATGGTGGCTGCGTACCCTGGCCCGATTCGGGCACGACCTCCGCTCGGTCCTGCAAGCAATGGCGCATCCTCCGCTGTGGTTCGCCAGTGGCTTGCTCTTGTGCGGGTTGGTGATCAGCCTGGTCACGCTCCGCCGTCGGTCGCACGCACCGGGCCGCTGGGAGGCCCCCCAACGGCGACTGCCTGCTTGGCCAGCCCCAACCTTGAGAAACGTCCCTGCCTTCTTCCATCGCTGGCAACTGCTGATTCGCCGCTGGGGGTTCCAACGGGCTCCGAACCAGACCGTGCGGGAATTGGCAGCCGAAGCGGGTGAGCGGATCGCGGCTGCGAACGCCCGGCCGCAATTGCGGCAGGCTTCCTTGCAGGTGGCGGAGGCCTTCTACCAAGTGCGGTTCGGCAGCGGCGAACTGGACGCCCGGCAAGCCGCGCAAGTCGAACAGGCGTTAGACGACTTGCGACTCGCCCAACGCCCTTCCCGGGGATCGCGGGAGTGAGATTTCGTCACCGCCACACCGCGGCCAGCCTGATTGCCGCCATCGCTCTGGGGGCTTTTTATCTTACCCGCTGGCAGGGACTGCTGATCCCGGTGCGGATTGCCGGGGGCTCGATGGCCGAGTCGCTGGTGGGCGACCACTTTCGCCGGATCTGCGACGATTGCCGCTTTCCCTGCCGTTATGATGCCGCCTTGCTGCCCCGCGCCCGACAAGTGATGTGCCCGAATTGTGGTGCGCTGAACATTCACCCCCCCGACGGAGTAATCGAACGTGGGGATCGGGTCGGGATCGACCGTTGGGTCTATCGTTGGCGACGCCCGGCACGCTGGGAAGTCGTCGCTTTTCGTTCACCCGGTCAGGATCACTCGCTCGGCGTCAAACGCATTGTCGGATTACCGGGCGAAGTCCTCGAGTTTCGGCAGGGCCAGGTGTACGCCAATGGACGCATGATCCGCAAATCCCTGGCGCAGTTGCGTGACGTGGCGCAACGGGTGCATGACCAACGATACACTTCGGAAGCTGCCGACCCGGTCCGAGCCCGCTGGCAACCCGAACCGGGTGCGCGTTGGCAACCTGTGTATTCCGGTTTTCAGCTTCGACCTGCAGAGGGAAAGTCGGTTGGCTCGTCTGGGGATTTCCAGTGGCTGGCATACCACCACCGCCTTGGCGGCTGGGCTGAGCGAGGAGCAACCGCGCCGATTTGGGACAGTTATGCGTACAATCAGGGCCTCTCCCGGCAGCTTTATCAAGTGACTGACGTTCTCCTGGTGGGTAATCTGATCCCGGAGGAGCCAGGGGGGCAGGTGGCTTGGGAAGTGCAGGGTGCGGGAAAACGGTATCGTGTGGTGGTGGACATCGGCCAACGAAGAGCGACGCTGTTTCGCAACCGGCAGCGAGTGCACGGGAGCGACCTCCCGGTTGCAGCGCTGCGATCGGGCACGCAATTCGAACTGGCTTGGTGCGACGGCCAGTTGCTCTTTTCCCTGGGCGGGCGGCAAGTTTTTCGCTTTTGCGACCCGTCGGTCGAGGAAGCGGGAGCCGTCGAAGCGGAGTGGGAGGAAACGCGGGCCGTTTTTCGGATGGGTGCACGCGGGGGAGCTTGGGTAGTGGACCGTTTGCAAGTGTACCGCGATCTCTATTACTTGGAGCCCCGTTCCACCGACCAGCCGTGGAAGACGCCGTACCAGCTGGCCGACAACTCCTTCTTTGTGGTGGGCGATAATATACCGATCTCGCGAGACAGCCGCCATTTGGGGGTACTGCCGAAGGAAAAGCTGCTGGGTCCGGTCCGAAAAAAACCAAATTTTCTGGTTCTTCGCCGCTTGACAGGGCGACGTACGAGCGAATAATAGGGCATTCACGCACCGAGTGCGCGCAGAACCCACCTCGCCTCGGCTCACTGAATTTCAACTCTCACCCCTCAGCATCTCGAAAGTGGCACGCGAGTTTCTCGTCGTGATGGCTTCGGGGGGAAGATTTTGTTTGCGGCCCGGCCGCGTTTGACGAGAAATCACTGGGACACTCGGCGATCAAGGGTGTTCCAGGCCTGCAGCTTAGGCAATTCGGACGGGATTTTTTTCGCGGTTTTGGCATTTGGAGGTTTTCGGGAACAATGAAGAATGTACGCAATGTGTTTGAGGCGATCCTGAAATACGGCCACGATGAGGATTTCGATCCGGTGGCTTCGGACGATTTCGAGCCGACGGATGCCCCGGCCGGATCGCCCGAGAAGATCGATATCCTCCGCAAACGCGTCGATTTGGGCTTGCCGCTGTGGCATGAAGCCGATCGGATGGACTACACGGGCCTGACAGGAGCGGTGCGTCCCCGCGAGTAAGTCGTGGCGATCGCCCGCGCAAGACGTTTCTTCCAACCAGAACCCGGCCGCCGTAAGCTACGCGCGTCTGGCAGGTCGCGCCCCATCGGGACCACCACCAGACGCAACCGCGACGTGACTCGCTGAATCAACAGCAGCACGTCGCTGTTCCAGCAGTGCGGTTGGGTTCGCTGTGTTTCCCGGCGGTGAGCAAGCCGCGGCGGCTCTCGAAATACCCGCCCAAACAGGCGGTTTCCTAGTGGTCTTCCGGGCGGCCCGATGCGCGCGGGTCACGCGCTTCATTCAATCTGACTCCGCCTCTTCCTTCGCCGCTTCGCCCGGATCGGTCCGCCTGTCCCGGACCAAATCCTCCTCCGTCGGATCGATATTCAACCAGTTGCGGCGGAACTCTTCCGGCACGGAATCTCGCCACATCGACAGGACTTCGGCGACGTCGATGTGAGGGTTCCCCAGTTCATTGCCTTCGCTGCCCGAGGGAACGGGCCGGAGCGGGGTCCACAGCATGTTGATTCGAGCACTGTCCGGCAGGTAATGTCCCCCCGTGATCTGCCCCTCCTCGTCCAGCATCAGCACGTAATGGAAATAGATAATTCGCTGGACGTGCTGCGGTTCGTCCGATTCCTCGGGCAAATTGGCGGCATAGGCCACATTCATGCGGACCTGCACCTCCTGCGGAGAGCGGTGCGAGTGGGAAGCGGCGTAAGCATAGATCGGGTAGTTCCACACCTCTTCTCCCACTTCCCGATCCATGGCCACCGGATGCGAACCGCGACCGAGCCAATTGGCCAGCACGACGTGCAGCAAGCCGGGGTTGATCGGTCCGTCATCCGCCCCCCCCAGGAACTCGTTCCCGTTGTACATGTAGATTTCGGCGAGCAGCCCTTTGATATCGGCTGGCGAGAAGACCACGCCGTTGCGTACAACCGCTTGACGAGGCACCGCGTGGCGGATCGCGGCAGCCGTCCAGCCGTTGCAGTGGCCGTGCCAAGCCGGGGTCTGCTGCTCGTAACGGCGACGGAGACGTAAGGGGCCGCGGACCAGCACCGGTTCCTTCCGCGAGGTGGTGTCTTCGATCTCGTGAGCCGTGGCCAGCAGCCGACCGTTGTTGAAGGCTTGGTCGTACTTGCGGATCGGCCCTTCGACTCCGCCCGCGGCATCCGGGTAGATGTATCCGGAGTAGGGGACACGATGACGCGGCACGCTGCCGGTGCTGGGCAAGTTGTCGAAGCTCCAGACCAGTTCCGCGCCCCACCAGTGCGCAAAGGTCTCGCTCTGGTACTGCTGCTCTTCCGAGTCGATAATCGCCGACGTCGGTTGGCCGCCGGCTGCGACCAGGGTCAGCGTGAGGGTCAGGAGATACGTTCCCATCGCTTTGTCCTCCGTGGTTTTCCCGGGGTAACGTTTCGAAGGCGACCGGGAAGCCGTTTTTCCACGCGGCTGGCAGATCCCGGTGGGCGGAGCCCAAACAAAAAAACGCCCCTGCACATACATGTGAGGGGCGTTTTGCGGTGCCGCAACTCGCTTCTTGGTTATGGGAAGCAAGTGGGTCGGCGAAGTCGATTACTTCTGAGTCGGCTTCTGCCAAGCGGCGTCACAGTGCCGACGTGCTCCGAGGCCCAGCCTCTGGAGCGGCTTCAGCCCGGCGCCGTGCTTCTGGACCGCGCCGTCTTTGTCCACGGCGCCATTCTTCTGGACGGCTCCGTTCTTCTGGACCGCGCCATCTTTGTCCACGGCGCCATTCTTCTGGACGGCTCCGTTCTTCTGGACCGCGCCGTCTTTGTCCACGGCGCCATTCTTCTGGACGGCTCCGTGCTTCTGGACCGCGCCGTCTTTGTCCACGGCGCCATTCTTCTGGA
>SLMF01000589.1 GCA_007133715.1 Planctomycetaceae bacterium | reverse complement strand
CCGCGGCTCCCGCGTGATCGGATTGGGCTTCTGCGCCGTCCGAGACACGGTCGCCTTCCTGCGTTATGCCCCGGGAGACTGCCAGCAGGCGGCGAATCCGGCCGCAGGGGCGATCGAGCGGGCCTATGTGTTCGGCATCTCCCAGTCGGGCCGGTTCATCCACCATTTTCTGCACCAGGGTTTTAACGCCGACGCGTCCGGCCGCCTGGTTTTCGACGCGGCCATGCCCCACGTCGCCGGAGCCGGCAAAGGGTTCTTCAACCACCGTTTCGCCCAGACCACCCGGTACGGCAGCCCGCACGAAGAGCATTGGTTCCCCTGCGACTTCTTTCCCTTCACCACCGTGAAACAGACCGATCCGGTGACGGGAGAAACGGGCGATACGCTGGCCGTGCCGCGCGAGGCGGGCCAGCTGCCCAAAGTCTTCTTCACGCAAACTTCGGCAGAATACTGGTGCCGAGCGGCCTCGCTGCTGCATACCGACACCGAAGGCACACGCGACGTTTCGCTGGACCCGCAGGTGCGAATCTACTTCATCGCCGGAGCCCAGCATGTCGTTTCCGGTTCGACCGCCCGCGGGATCTATCAATACCCTCGAAACATCCTGGACCATCGCCCGGCCCTCCGCGCCCTGCTGGTGGCCCTGGACGCCTGGGTCAGCGAAGGTTGCGAGCCGCCGCCCAGCCAGTATCCGACGTTCGAGTCGGGTACGCTGGTCACGATCGAGGACTATCGTCGCGAGTTTCCGGCTCTGGACGGTGTGCAACTGCCCGCAGGACCCTTCGCACCGGTTCGCTTGGATTTCGGGCCGCGGTGGGCGGAAGGGATCGCCGATTACGCGCCACCGCGAGCCGGTCCCCGCTACGGTACCCGAATCGCCGCCGTGGATGCCGATGGAAATGATCGCGGCGGGATCCGCCTGCCGGACGTGGCCGTACCCCTGGCAACCTATACCGGCTGGAACCTGCGCGAGGCGGCCGCCGGGGCCGAGGGGATGCCCGCTCGCTTCTACGGGGCCTACTTCCCCCTGCCCCGCACCGCAGAAGAAGCTCGCGAACAATCCGATCCGCGGACCCCGATCCGCGAACGATATCCCACCCACGAAGACTATCTTCGGCAGGTGGATGCCGCGGTCGACGAACTGCATACGGCGCGGTTTCTCCTGGAGGAAGACGCCCAACGCCTGCGAGCCGCCGCGGCCCAAGTCGACTTCTGGGATTGAAGCCCAGCCGCCCCGTCTGTTTTCCAGGCGGGGGCCGAGCACCGTCTACCCGTGGTTCCCTTCCGGCGGCAACCACGGTACAAAAGGCAGATTGTTGTTTTGACTCCCCATCGAGGAAAGAAAGGAACACCATGACGAGAAGAAACTGCCGCAGCACCCGTCTAGCCGTGGGAGCCCTGTTGTTCGCCCTGACCACGCTGGTGGCCGCACCGGTGGCGGCGGAAGGCGAGTTTGCCAGCACCACGATCGATTTGGGCGTGGTCGTCCGCGACGTGCAGAAATCGGTCGATTTCTACACGCAGGTCGTCGGTTTTCAGGAAGTCGAAGGTTTCTCCGTGCCCGCGGATTTGGCGGCCGACGCCGGTCTGACCGAGAACCATGCGGTCAACGTCCGCGTGCTGGTGCTGGGCGAAGAGGAAACGGCCACGAAGCTGAAACTGATGCAACTGCCCCGGGCCGAAAGCAAACCGTCGGATAACCGCTTCATCCACTCGCAACTGGGCTACAGCTATCTCACCATCTTTGTCAACGATACGACGGCGGCGATGGCTCGTCTGGAGAAGGCGGGGGTCGAGCCCCTGGCCCAAGGGCCCGTGGCCCTTCGCAGCCCGTTGCCCGAAGGCGTGTACTTGACCGTGATCCGCGATCCGGATGGGAATCTGGTGGAATTGGTCGGCCCCAGAGCGGACGATTAGTGCGGATTCAGTTGGGATCGCGCCACTGCAGGGTCGCCGCCCCGTCGCCGCGGCCCGCAGGCTCTCGCTCGCTGCTCTCGGCAGGTGCCGTCGAGGGTTGCGGGTCGCTGGATTTCGCAGTGGCGGACACCGTTCGAACCGCCTCTGGGGGCAATGCACTCGAAATCGCCGCTGCCCCCGCTGGCGGTTCGAACATGCCCGGAACCGCGGGTGGCGTTGCGCTGCGAATCGGCGGCGTCTGCCATTCCAAGGTGGCCGTGCCCGCCGACGGTGCCCGCGCTTCCACCGGCGGCAAATTCGCCTGGAACGAAGATAAACGCACATCACCCGTTCGAGCAGCTCGCGGTGCCGAACGTAACGGTTCCGTCTCGCCGCCCAACTTCTCCCGAATCGAGATCCACGAACCGTCGCCCGCTAAATAGGACGGCGTTTGCAAGTCGGTCGGACGACTGGTCGGCATCGCAGGCACCCGCTGCATGCCGGGTGCCACCGTCGTGGACCCCATCGACCCGCCCTCGTGTTGTGACAACCGAGCCCCCGCACTATGGGTCTGCGGCGGCGGTACCCGCGGTGTGCCGTAGGGCGCCAACAGATTGAGCGAGGGTTGCGGGGCATGGCAACCCGCGAGACCCATCCACAGGATGAAGCCAGCGGCGGACCACTTCATCGGTAAGATTCCTTTCCGCCTGAACACAACAATACCTCCGAGGGCGATACCATATCCGGTCCGCGGACAGACGGAAAGGCCAGTTCGCGCGCCTTGCCAGCTTTTCCCCCCTAAACAACGACTTATCCCGCCGCAACCTGCTGGCAATGCTAGCAGCTCTTTTAACAAACTCGAAGAACAAGGCCTCAGCAACTCTCGTAAATCGATCCGAGCCGGTCGTCTCGGTTCGTCGGCGATACGCCCCTTCGGTGCTCCCCTGGAAATGGCCAGCGCAGGGAGCCCGTTCTCAGGCGGCCTGTTTCTTCGTTTCGGGGACGGGACTCTGACAGACCGGGGCGGCCGTTGCCGTTCCCGGTAACGCGTGACTCGCCGGTCCGCCCTCGGGGCTGCGCATGGGGAGCGGGCTGTGGGGCGCCTGGCTCTGCCGCCGGATGTTGCCACGCAATAGATGCCAGCACCAGCCGAGCGTCCGGTAGACCGTGTGGGACAGGCCCCACATGCCGAACAACTGAACGGCGGCGTCGCCGAAATGGGCTCGCAGCTTGCGAGAAGCCCGCCGGCGGTAATGCTTCCAACCCCCGCTCGGTGCGGCTCCCGCGACCACCGGCGAGGTCTCCGCGTCCGCCAACGGGATCGTGCTCTTGGGACGAACCAAAGCGATCAGGAACCGGAGCGGGTTGTAAAAGTAGCCATACGCCACCAGGAGATTCAGCTGCCGTGTCCAGGGTCGCGGGTGGCGGGAGGCGACCACATGATTCCCGTCCGTAATCCGCGGCTCGACCGAAACGTGGTTCACGCTTTCAAAGGCCAGACCCGAAGTATACGTCTCCTCATAGGATTTCGAGCCGGGCGAAGGGCTGAGCATCAGGAATTGGCTGTAGACCGCGCCGGCCTGACGCAAGCGTTTCACTTGATTAAGCAGCCCGTCTCCAGTCTTCCAGGTGTATAACGGTTGGTCATCATGGTGCATCATCATGGGGACCGGGAAAATGCCGTTTTCTCGCAGCAACCGGAACGCTTCCAACGTCTGGGCCTCGCTCTGACCCTTCTTGACCAACGCCCCGGACATATCTTCGACGCCGAGCCACAAGGCCCAGAGTCCCGCTTGGCGAACGGTCGGCAGATGGTCCTTCATCGCCAGGGTATCGCGGACCGTGGCCTCGGTACCCCAGCGGATCTTGCAGTGCGGCCACGAGCCCTCCGCGACTTTCCGCGCCAGGGTCTCTACGATGTCCAGGGCCCGCTCGCGGTTATTGAAAAAGTTGTCATCCGCACCGAAGAACATACGGATACGGTACGTGTTGAAGATTTGCTCGATTTCGTCACTGATCCGCTCACCGCTCTTCGCGCGGTACTGCCGTTGATTGTAAGCGGGGATCGGGCAGTAGGAGCAGCGGAATTTGCACCCGATGGTCATGACCAGGGAACCGATCCGGCAGTGTTTGCGGACGCGGTCGGCGGGCAGCGCGCGGGGGGCCAACGTGGGATCAACGCTGGGGGATTCGAGCAGCCCGTAGCCTAGAACCGGATGCGGCAACTCGTCCAAATCCCCCAGCAGACGCTGGATGCCCGTGTCGACCAGTTGCTCGGCCACCCCCTGGACATCGCCATGGGCGTAAACCAGTCCCGGGATACCGTCCAACGCTCCCGCATCGCGGGCGCGCTCAAAGGTCGAACGCAGTGATTCGCCAGCCCCGCGAATCGAAAGCAAGGCCTCCAACAGACTCAGCAGGACGTATTCCTCGCCGGTGACCGCCACATCCACACTCCACGGCCGCTCCGGATCCCCGCTGAAAACCGCCCAAGGCTCGTAGATCACCTTGGGACCGCCCGCGATCACCAAGGGCCGCTCCGCAGGTTCGATGCGGCAGACGTCCCGGATCAACGCCTGGCAAGAGGCCGAGTGCAAATGCATGCTGGACACCAGGAACAGATCCGGGATCCTCCCGTCCAGCCGCATCTGCGAGGGTTGGAAGTTGCGGTTCCACTGCTGAAGCACGATTCGCGTCTTGGGAAAACCCGCATCCGCCATGGCGGAACCGATGGCCCGCACACCCGCCGGTACCATCTTCTGGTCGGCGTACAGAAACGGCAGCATCCGAGTGCGGTGGTCGAAGGCACAGGCAATGACCGTGGTCAAGTCATTTCGGGTGGCAAGTTTCCGCAGACGCAGCCGAAGGGCGGTCAGTTCGCCTGGCCTGAGCAGTTCATCGCCACAAGCGCGACTGGGAAGTTCCATGACAAATTCTCCGATAGAAGGCAGATTCGGACTTCAGCAATTGGGACCTACGACTCCGTTATCGCCAGACGGAGTCGGATGCGGGCTGCCAGCATCCTTCCTCCCGACGTGGCAGGCGGACCGGAACGCCCGCTGGCGGCCGAAGGTACCAACTTTGACCGCCAGCGTCTGCGCCGTTTTTCATCGCGGACAGCGACGGGTGAATCCTGCCGACCGTTTGATCGGCAAACCCGAGTACCGCGGTAACCGCGCCGAAAAGCTGCCGGTCCCCGTTCCCGGCATCTCCGAGGCCGGTTGGGGCTTGTACCGATTTCTTGAAGCCCGGAGTGGAAGATAGCCGCCTGGGCTTGTTCAGGATCTCTCAAAGCCCGAAGTCCCTCTCGGAGAGCCGGACCCACGTGGTGGAGATCCGGGCCCACGCGGGCGGTTTCGTGAGGCGCTCTAGGCGTGAGGCGGGGCTTAGTCTTCCAGCGACATGGTGACGCGGACAACCCCCTCTTCGGTCTGGGTTTCGGTGTTGAGTCCGGAGCGGTGGAAGATTTTCAGCATACCGCTGTTTTCCGGTAGGACGTCTGCGTTGAACTGGACGAGCCCGGCCTGGCGTCCGATTTCGGCCAGGCGCTTGAACAGATGGGTCCCGATGCCCTTGCGCTGCCATTTGTCGCTGACCACGAAGGCCATTTCGGCGGCGCGTTTACCCGGATTGGTCATGTAGCGGCCCACGCCGAGGATTTCGTCGTGTCCGGCCTGCCCGCGGACCACGACCAGCGCCATTTCCGTATCGTAGTCCACATTGCAGAAGACCTGCAGTTTGTTGTGCGGCAGGGATTTCAGCGACCCGTGGTAGCGCAGGTACTTGGTCTGCTCGCTGAACGTGTAGAACATCTCCTTGATCTTCTCTTCGTCATCCGGGCGAATGGGCCGGATCAGCAGCTGCTGGCCATCCTGGAAGGTGATGGTTTCCTCCATCTTCTTGGGATAGGGATGGGCGGAGGGAAGGATCTGGTCAGCGTAGACCAGGCGTCGTCGCTTGGCGGCGTACAGCAATTCGGAGCGGAAGTCGGGGTGCGCGATGCGGATCAGCGACATAGCTCGCTCGCGAATCGTCTTGCCGTGCAGGTAGGCCACGCCGAATTCGGTGACGACATAGTGGATGTCGCCGCGAGTGGTGACCACGCCGGCGCCGTGTTGGAGGGCCGCCATGATCCGGCTGCGGGTGCGGCCGTCTTTGTCGCGGGCCGTGCTGGGCAAGGCTAGGACGGGTTTGCCATGGCGGGCCATGGCCGCACCCCGCATGAAGTCGGCATGCCCGCCGATACCGCTGTACAGACGTTCGCCGATCGAATCCGCCACCGCCTGACCGGTCAAATCGATTTCGATCGCCGAATTGATGGCGACCAAGTTGTCGTGCTGGGCAATCACCCGCGGGTTGTTGGTGTACTCCGACGGATGCATCTCGATCATCGGGTTGTCGTGCAGAAAAGCGAACAGCTCCTGGCCCCCGGCGGCGAAGCTGCCCACAATCTTGCCCTGATTGACCGTCTTCTTCGAACCGTTGACCACACCGGCATTGACCAGATGCATCACACCGTCGGAGAACATTTCGGTGTGGATCCCCAGATCGCGGCGGTCGGTCAGGGAGTGGAGCACGGTATCGGGCAGTCGGCCGATCCCCATTTGTAGGGTATCTCCGTCGGAGACCAAGCTGGCGACATTTTCGGCGATCTGCCGGGTCACCTCGTCCGGTTCGTCGACCACCGGCCATTCCAAGAGCGGTTCGTCGTGCTCGATCAGGTAATCGATATCGCGGAGGTGGATGAAGCTGTTGCCCAAGGTGCGGGGCATGTAGCTGTTGACCTGGGCGATCACGCGTTTGGCGGCCAGTGCGGCAGCCCGGGTCATATCGACCGAGACGCCCAGGCTGACGAAGCCATGCGGATCGGGCGGGCTGACCATGATCAAGGCCACATCGATGGGCAGGCGGCCCGAGCGGAACATTTCGGGGATTTCGGAAAAGAAGATGGGCGTATAATCGGCCCGCACCTGTCCCACGGCATCCCGCATGCTGTTGCCGATGAAGAAGGCATTGGCGCGGAAGCGATCCGCATACTTGGGATCGGTATAGGGTGCCACGCCCATGGTCAGCACGTTCAGGACCTCGGTATCTTCCGCACCGCT
>SLMF01000388.1 GCA_007133715.1 Planctomycetaceae bacterium | reverse complement strand
GAGATGCACTTTCTGCCCGACGTCTGGGTCCAATGCGAAACCTGTCGAGGACGTCGGTACAACCCCGAGACGCTGGCGGTGACCTATCACGGGCATTCGATCAGTGATGTGCTGGAGATGACCTGCGGGGACGCCCTGCGGATGCTGGGGAATCTGCCCAAGATTCGCCGCATCTTGCAGACGCTGTGCGATGTCGGACTGGACTACCTGACGCTGGGGCAGCCTTCGCCCACACTGTCCGGCGGGGAAGCACAGCGGGTCAAGCTGGCCGCGGAACTTGCCCGGCCCGACACCGGTCGCACGCTGTACCTGCTGGATGAGCCGACCACGGGCCTCCACTTTGACGATTTGGCGCGGCTGCTGGACGTTCTCCATCGTCTGGTCGATCTGGGCAATTCGGTCGTGGTCATCGAGCACAATCTGGATCTGATCAAGCAAGCGGATTGGGTCATCGACTTGGGGCCCGAGGCGGGCGCGGGTGGCGGGCGGGTGGTTGTGGAGGGGCCGCCCGAGCACATCGTCGCCACAGCCAGCGTGCGCCCGGCGCTGCGACGCCGCTCCGCCTCGTCTGACAATCGCCTTTCCGAGCCGGGAGCATCGCGCGCCGCGTCGGGCATCGCCTCCGAGATATCCCACACCGCCCGGGCCCTGACCCCCGTGTTGGTCGCGGGGCCCCATCGCCCCCGAGTCACTCGTTGCCCCCTGGAAGAAGTGCAATCGCAGCCGGACGATGTCGAACTCCGTGACGTCGGTCGCGAGGTTCGCATGCCGTGGCAAATCGACGGCCGCCAGTGGCACACGCAGGATCGCGTAGGACGCCGTGGCGAACCGTGCCATTGGGACGGTCGGATTCTCGAACGAGTCATCGACCGCCTTCAGCAACGGGGTGATTTTCAAACGGACTGGAATTCTCGGAGCGTGGTCGAGGTTACCGGCGAAAAGAAGTCACGCGGTTGGTTCCTGCATGCGATAACGGGCGAGGCGTGGCTGCTGAAACTGAAGTTTCGGACAGGTGCGGCCTTAGCGGCTTCCCGGCAATTGGCAGGCGTGCTGGATTTGAAGACCCTGAACGAACTCGACGAAATCCCTCTGTATGGCAACGAACCCCGGGTGCGCTGCCGCCGCCAGCGGGGGCCCTGGCAAGAAGTCGAAATCCGCGTCCACCGTTTGGAAGAAATCGACACGCCCGTATTTTGGGATTTTGTCGATCAAGCGGCGGACAGCTTCCAGCAACTGGTCAGTCCGCAGAAGTTGGAGATGCATCTGCCCTGGAAGAAGCTGGGCAAACGTTGGCATCTTTTACGAAAAGGATTTCCGCCAGGAAAAAGGGTGGTGTGGCCCCCCGAACTCTTAGAACGGGTGTTGGGCCTGCTGGACGAACTCGCGCCGGACGGTCAATACCAGTGGGGCAACCAGCAGCTGGTCCATTTCCTGCCGCCGGGGTTACAGCAACCGTGGGCCACCTTGCACACCAAGAAGCCCGCCGCTTTGGAACTGACGCTGACCGGCCCCAAGAACATGGTGGGTTTCGGCCGCGTCACCGGCTTGGCCTGGGACCGTGAATTGAATGGAAATCATCCCGAACGCGACTTGATCAAGTTACGTTTCCGCACGGAGGACGATGTGGAAAAGGGAGATTTGTTTCAGTTCCTCAGCGAGCACTTGGAGGGAAGTCGGCAGGTCTGATGCCGTGTCCGCCGGTTTTCGGCTATACTTGGAGACTCCGGTCGCTGGCGACGAGGTGCAGGACCGGTTAACTTTCGGGGTGTCTTTGCTCCCCGTTTTCGTGTCATCGTTTCCGGGATTTGGGCGCGTGGGACTTTTACCGAGACATGGTTTGCTGCTGGCGGTACTGGTGGGGATGCTGGGCGGCATCGGCGGCCACACGTTCCGTTATGCTCGTGGTTTATCCTATTTGTCGGACGATCCGACCGCCTGTATCAACTGCCACATCATGAACGATGCGTTTGATGCTTGGTTGAACAGTTCGCACCAGGCGGTGGCCAGTTGCAACGACTGCCACGTCACCAGTGGATTTCCGTACAACTATATCTCGAAAGCGATCAGCGGATACGATCATTCGGTCGGTTTCACGTTGCAACCTGCCCGTCCGGACGAACCGGGTCAGCGGCCTTTTTTCGTCGAGCCCATCCAGATCAAGGCGCGGAGTCAGCGGATTGTCGAGGCCAACTGCATCCGTTGCCACGAGGACTTCGTTCACGAAATTTTGGGGGTGGGACAATCGATGGATTCCCTGAATTGTGTTGCCTGCCATCGTAGCGTCGGGCATGCAGCCCAGCGATAGAGCCCGGCTGGAGTAATAGCTGATTCCCCACAGACAGGTGTTCGACATGACTGCAGACAACCCGAGTTCCTCGAAACAGATTTTTGTCCTGGCGATGGTTGCCCTGGTTGTGGCGATCGTCACCGGAGCCGTAACCGCCTTGTTGGTGAACATTTTCGAACGTCAGCAGGAGGAGCGGCAGCGTTTTCAGGTCATCCTGCCGGTCGATGAAGACACGATCGATCCGTCGGTGTGGGGTGCCAACTGGCCGCGGCAATACGAGGCCTATCGGCGTACGGCCCAACCGACCCGTACGAAGTATGGCGGCGCCTCGCTCAGCGAAGCCATGTTACCCCCGCAGAAAGCGGAGCAGCATCCTTGGCTGTTGCGGATGTTTGCGGGTTATGCGTTCGAAATCGACTATCGCGAACGGCGAGGCCACGCCTACATGCTGGAGGATCAGTTAAGCACGCGGCGGGTACTGGAGCGGGAGCAGAGTGGGGCATGTCTGCACTGCCATTCGTCCGTCATGCCTTTGTATCGCGATCTGGGTCGGGAGGCGGCACCGGAGGCCAGTTTGGCGGAGCAGATCCAGGCCGGATTTGAAATCAGCAGCACCCAGTCCTATTGGGAGTCATACGAACGACTGGAGGAACTGGGAGCGGCGCATCCGGTTTCTTGTGTCGATTGCCACGACCCCCAAAATATGGCCTTGCGGGTGACGCGACCCGGCTTCATCAAGGGAATTCGTGATCTGAAGGCTGCCGAGGGAACTCCCGATTACGATCCCAACCGCGATGCAACTCGGCAAGAAATGCGTTCCTATGTGTGTGCCCAGTGTCATGTCGAGTACTACTGTGGTCCGCGTGAGACGTTGTTTTTTCCCTGGGGCAAAGGGCTGAGAGTCGAGCAGATCGAAGCCTACTTTGATGAGCATCGCTTTCCGGACGGCGAGCCTTTCCACGATTGGATCCACACGGAAACCGGGGCCCCCCTGTACAAAGCCCAGCATCCCGAGTTCGAGATCTGGAGTCAGGGGATTCACGCTCGTTCGGGGGTGGCTTGTGCCGATTGCCATTTGCCGTACAAGCGGGAAGGGGCGATGAAGATCACCGAGCACTGGGTCCGCAGTCCGCTGTTGATGGTCAATCGAGCCTGCCAGACCTGCCACCCCTATCCTGAGCAGGAAATTTTGACACGCGTGGAAACCATCCAGGACCGTCATTTCGAATTGATGGATCGGACGGGAAAGGCCCTGGTCGACATGATCGATGCGATCGCCGCCGTGCGAGAAATCGTGGCGGAGCCTGACGATTTGCGCCCCTTGCACGATCTGCACCGTCAGTCCCAGTGGCGGCTGGACTTTGTGGCGGCAGAGAATTCGATGGGCTTTCATGCGCCCCACGAGACCGCGCGCATCCTGGGAGAATCGATCGACCTCTCGCGTCAGGGCCACGTCTTGGCGCTGGAAATGCTTGGCCAAGCGCTGGCTCCCTCGCCTGAGGAGGTGGCAGAAGAACCGGCGACCGACGAAGACGATTCGGACGCGAGCGAAGGAAATGACGACGAATCTGCTAACGGCACCGGAGACGATCCCTCGGAACGGGAAGCCGATGCATGAGACGTCAGCCCGTAATGGGGGCGTTTCTCAAAAGCAAACCTGACGGTCTGCTGGGTGAACGACGGCGATCAGCGGGCGGAAATGGCGCGAGTGATCTTGGACTCAGGAAGAATTGGAACGCCATTTCCGCTCCGTTGCATCGCTTGCTTCGTCAGGTTTCGGCGGTGGGTTCGTACTCGTACTCAGCATCGCGATACTCGTACTCGATTCGATTCTCCGAGACCCTTTTGAGTACGAGTACCGTTGCACTGAGTACGAGTACGACTGTCCTGACGAACTGTGCTGGAGCAGTTCGGATATACCCTTCTTGATGGGGACCCAAGAATGGAACTTCATGAAGCCCAAGAGCGTGTGGACCAATGGATACATACATATGGTGTGCGCTACTTTTCCGAAATGACTAATCTTGCCCAATTGGTGGAGGAAGTGGGCGAGGTAGCCCGCATTCTGTCACGAAAGTATGGAGATCAGAGTGGGAAAACGTCCGACGCTTCCTACAATTTGGCGGACGAATTGGCAGACGTTTTATTCGTACTGATCTGCATTGCCAACCAAACCGGGGTTGATTTGAATGCCGCATTCGAGCGTAATTTGGAAAAGAAGGCACTTCGGGATGGTCAGCGGCACTGGAGCAATCCCAAGTTGTTTGGAGAACCCGAGCCATGATTTTGACCATCATGAAGCGAATTTCCTTCTGCGCGGGGCACCGTTTGCACGAGCATGGGGGGAAATGCGAGTATTTACATGGCCACAATTATCTGGCCGACTTCTACGTATCCAGCCCTCAGACGGACTCGGTCGGCCGGGTCATCGATTTCGCCGAATTAAAGCATCGCTTGAAGAATTGGCTCGATACCCATTGGGATCACGGGTTGATCTTGAATCAGCGGGACGAGAATGGCATTCAGGCGGCCCGTTTGGCGGAGCCTTGCAAGCTGTACCTGTTGCCGGACAACCCGACGGCAGAGAATATGGCACGTCATTTGCTCTTGGAAATTTGTCCCCAATTGCTACGGGATACGGGTGTCCGAGCCACCAAGGTGGTCATTTGGGAGACCGAGGATTCGTTTGCCGCGGCAAGTTTGCCCGCGTGACACGCGTGAGGGGGCCTTGCAAAACCGCCTATGTGGGTCGGGATCTCCGAGAACGACGCAGTTTCGTGAACGCCTCTTAGGGGAAAAATCACCACATATTGTTTGCCAATTCACGCTTCGGTATGGTATCATCATGGGATTGGAAGGAGCCATCCTGCCGCCCGCTGCGAACTTTTTTCTCTTTGCTGCGTAGAACCGAATGAACCCTGGACTCAAGTCAAGAACGTCGGGAACGATTAACGCAACCGTGCCGTCGCAGAGGAGCGACGAGGAGTTGCTGTTGGCGTACCGCCAAACCCAGGACCGCGAGTTATTCGAGACCTTGGTGCGGCGATACGAACGCGAGCTGTTCAGTTATTTGCAGCGGTACCTGGGTAGCTCGGAATTGGCGGAAGACACATTCCAGTCGACGTTCTTGCAGGTGCATTTGAAGTGCGATCAATTTGAAGAAGGGCGGAGATTCAAGCCTTGGTTGTACGCAATCGCGACCAACCAGGCGATCGACGCACAACGCAAGGATCGTCGGCATCGGGTGATGAGCTTGGATAAAAGGTCCGGGCAGCGGGAGGAGCGAGACTGGTCGTTGCTGGAAATGATGGTCAGTCAGCAACCGGGTCCCCAGGCTCAGGTTGGTGAAAGCGAACGGAACGAAGCGTTGTGGTCTGCCTTGAATCAGCTGTCGGAGCAGATGCGGACGGTGGTTCATTTGGTTTATTTTCAGGGATTGAAATATCGCGAGGCGGCGGAAGTGATGCGGATCCCGGTGGGCACGGTCAAGAGCCGGTTGCACGCGGCGGTCAGCAAATTGGCGGATTTTTGGACACGCAACTATGCGGAACTCGATTAGCTGATCTCGTTCACGGGTTGATCTGAAGTTTCCATGCATGACAAAGACCTTCTCGGCTACTTGCTTGATGCTCTCGACGGGGAAGAGAAGCAGCAGATCGAGCGTGCGTTGCGACACGATCCGGCGCTGCGTTGGCGTTTGGAGCAGTTACGAGCGCAGTTGCCGCCGCGGGATTCGACACCCTGCGATCCCCCCGAGGGATTAGCGGAACAGACGTGCGATTTGATCGAAGGCTGTTTGGTGCAGTGTCGGCGATCGGACGGGGCGCCCCGCGAGCGATGTGTTGGTCAGCGGGCCTGCTCTCTGGCAGATCTGGCGATGGCGGTGGGCGTGTTTCTCGCCTCGGCGATGCTGTTTTTCCCCGTGCTGGCCAACAGCCGCTATCGGTCGCATTTGCATACCTGCCAGTTTAATCTGCAGCGACTGGGAGCGGCGTTGCGGGGGTTCAGCCAGTTGAATCAAGGCAGATTCCCGGCGATTCCGGTAACGGGCAACCGGTCTGCCGCCGGAATTTTCGCTCCGATCCTCTTAGAACAGGAATTCTTGGTAGATAGCCGGATTCTGGTCTGCCCCGGTTCAAGCTTGGCGCAAGAGCCTGTCGCCTGGAACCCCCCCACGCTGGAGGAAATTGATCAAGCTGAAGGGCGACTGCTGAAGCGTTTGCATCGCCGCATGGGTGGCAGTTATGGCTACACACTGGGCTACCGAATCGGGAAGCAGTACTTTCCGCCTCGCGATGAAGGTCGCTCTCACTATGCGGTCATGTCGGATGCCCCCAGTTTGCATCTCTCGCAACGTCGGAGCAGCAATCACTGTGGTCACGGTCAGAATGTGCTGTTCGAGGACAGCCGCGTCGAATTCATCGTCGATCCGGTCGAGATTGCACCGCGTAATGCGCTGTTCGTCAACCGGTATGGCGTAGCGGAGGCCGGTGCGGACAAAGACGACTACGTGATCGGACGCAGTGACACCCCCCCGCTATTGCCCGGCAGTCTCTGAAGTGCGAGCAGCCCTATTTTCGAGGGGAAGAAAATCACCCTGCTGCGGGTCGTAAGCGTACACCTTTCCACACTCGAACTGATAAATCCAGCCGTACAGCGTCAGCTCGCCGCGTTCACATCCCTCCGCCACACACGGATGAGTGCGGAGGTTTTCCAGTTGCACCAGCACGTTTTGTC
>SLMF01000174.1 GCA_007133715.1 Planctomycetaceae bacterium | reverse complement strand
TATTCGGGGTCGTGTTCATCGGGATTCTCTGCCAGTTTCTCCGGAAGATGCCTGCGGGCCGGGGGTGTAGCGAACCCGACCACAGGCTTGGATTCCGCCAGCCGCCTAAGGGAACTTAGTATAACAGGCCCCGTGCTTCCGCCACCAGTGTCGTTTGGAGTCGTCATTTCAGGGTATTTGCGCTAGTTATCGTCTTCCCGCCCGGCCGCAACTCGGCCCGCTTTTCCACTCGATTTCTGCGGGGTGCTTGGCCGAAATAAGATATTGGTGAGTCTCCGGCTCGCGTAACGTTTACGCCTCTTCCCCTGTTCTTTTTTTGCCGCGCAAAGGATTGCGACGATGAGCCAGCGTGGGATCGTGAAATACGGCTACTTGGCCCTGCTTTCTCAGCCTGCTTCGGACCGTCCGATTTACCGCGAACTCCGCCAGCATCCGGTGCAACGGATCGTCGAACTCGGGATCGGCTCGGGTCTGCGGGCGCAACGGATGATCGAATTGTTGGCCTCGCTGCAGCCGGGCAAGCAGCTGAATTACACGGGGATCGATCTGTTCGAGGCCCGACCGGCGGGACAAGCGGGCATCTCGTTGAAAACAGCCCACACCCGGTTGCGGCCCCTGCCTGCCCAGATCAAACTGCTGCCTGGACCGCCCGGCGAGGCGTTGCGACGCTGGGCCAACGAACTGGTCGGCACCGACCTGCTGTTGGTTGCCGCCGATCAGGACCCCCAGTCGCTGGCACGGGCTTGGTCGTATGTGCCCCGCATGCTGCACGAGCAGAGTTGGGTGATGTGCGAACGCACCGAAAACGGCTCCCCGCGCTTCGAACGGTGGACTCGAACGGAGATCGAACGATTAGCGGATCCTCGGCGCCCCCGACGCGAGGTGGCTTGAATATTGCCGATAAATCCGCCCTTTAACGTATGCGAACACCATACCTGAGGTGGTGGCACCTTGTTGCCGCCACCGTTTTGCGATAAATGTAGAGAGAGAGACCATGTCCTGCGCCGCGTAGGGCTGGGCAGCCAAGTCACAGTCCCGCAGGGGAGGGGAAGGGAACGATGGGCGACGAGAAGCGACACGAGCAGCCGGAATCCGCCACGGAACCGAACGCCAAGACGGTCCTGTTGGTGGACGACGACGCCGAAATCATCGAATCGATGCGTTATGCGCTCGAGGCCCGAGGGTACCGAATTTTTGTGGCTCGGGATGGCAATCAAGGTCTGGCGATGGCCGAGCGTGAGGACCCGGATCTGGTGATCCTGGACATGATGATGCCCAAACGCAGCGGTTTTCTGGTCTTGGAGAAACTGCGGCGAACCCGGCCGGTGCCCGTACGTGTGATCATGATCACGGCCAATGAAGGCAGTCGGCACAAGGCGTATGCGGAGATGCTGGGAGTGGATGACTACATCCGCAAACCGTTTGCCATGGATCGTTTGATGGCCAGCGTCGATCGGCTGCTGGCCAGCGTGTAGATATGCAATGCTATTTCACCGCCGCCCGATCAAGCAAACGGGAAGGTGCACCCCCTAGGGTCCCCCCGAGTACAGGGGGACAGAAAAGTAGGCGGCTTCGCGTGAACCAGGCATTTCCCTCCCCCCTTGCACTCAGCGCGGGGGGGTAGCGGGCGATGCAGAGGGGATAATTTCTACGGCGCGCAGTCATACGGCGAGAAAGGTGTGCCGATCGGGGGGCGGATTGATGGAGCAGCAGGCGGACAATCGCGAGAATGCGGGAGGGGCAGGGGCCGGCTGGCATTGTTGCCATTTCTATTACCGGTTCGACCGCCGCGAATTGAGCCGGCTTACGCCCTCCGAGGTGCGTGCGGGCCGGGAACAGGTGCTCGCCGCGCTGGACCCGAGGGGCCGCCAGGCCACGGCCCGACTGCAATCCTTTGCCGTCAGCGGCCACAAAGCCGATTTCGGTTTGCTGCTGATGGACCCGGAACCGCTGAAGATCGACGCCCTGCACCAAGCGTTGTTGTCGAGTCGCTTAGGCCCCTGCCTGCAGCCGGTGTACTCCTTTGTTTCCCTGACGGAGGTCTCGGAATACGTCCCCACGGTCCCCCAATATGCGGCTCGCCTGGTCCAGGAAGGCCAAGTGGAAGGCAGCCCGCCCTACCAGGCCCGCGTCAAGGCGTACGCGGCCCGGCTGGCGGTGATGAATCGCCAGCGGCTGACACCTGAACTCCCCGCCTGGCCCGCCACCTGCTTCTACCCCATGAACAAGCGGCGCGAGGTGGGCGCCAATTGGTTCCAGCTGCCTTTCTCCGCACGCAGCCGGTTGATGACCGAACACGGGCGGAGCGGCATGCAGTTCGCCGACCGGGTCACGCAATTGATCTCGGTCGGCGTCGGGCTTGACGACTGGGAGTGGGGAGTGACCCTGTGGGCTCGACAACCGCAGTTCCTGAAGGACATTGTCTATCGCCTGCGATTTGACGAGGCGAGTGCGGTCTACGCCGAGTTCGGTCCCTTTTACACCGGCTATGTGATGCCGGCGGCTTCGCTGTTGCAGCATTGTCGGATCGGCGACTGAGCAGCGGGGCAACGAAGCAGCCGGGACCCGGGTTTACCCGCCGATTCAGGGCAGCGACGAGCTGATGTAGGCTTCGTAACGTTCGCCGACCCGGCCGGTTTCCACATCGCCCTGATGCACCAGGATTCCGACGCGTTGCGACAGCGTGCCGTCCCGCGGGATCGTGAACGGGCGGCCGCTTTGCGCATCCGGCCGCCGAGGACCGAACGTGCCATATTCGCGGGTCAGCCAGCGGCGAGTCTGGCCGTCAGGCCACTGGAACACCGCCACGCCTTCGGCCGTCCCGTCGACCGTGTTCGAATAGTCGATCCATTGAGCAGGCTGCATGTTCGTGTCCGCTTGGCCCGCCTGACCCCGGTCATTGGTGATCGTGCCGCCATTGTCCCCGTGGAATTTCTCGTTGATGCGCAAGTAGGGCCAGGCGTAATGCACGGCATCGCTGACGAACTCGACGTCGCCATAGGATGCGGTCAGCGTGAAGACCATATCCAGCAGGTATTCCCCGTTGCCCAACGGAACGATCCGCACGTCACGCTGTTCGTCCAGCGTCGGGATTTCATGTGCCATCACCCAGACCAGTTTCTCTTGGTAACGCCCTTCGGCCCCCGGTTCGACGGCGGTGAAACGGTCGTGGCGGATCCGATCGCGGAAGGGGGGCTGGCCGCTTTGGCCCGTGTGGTAGGCATCGTAGAACCGGCCGCGCTCCGAGCCCTCCAAACGCACCGTGTCAGCAAACCACAACGCTCGGTGGTGAGGGAACGGCTGCGTCTGCTGCACCAGCATGTTCTTTCCCGACGGACTTCGCAACGGCCAGATGTGCGTCAGATCCACTTGGTCGCCGTACTGGTACACAAACGCCTCTTGGCCGTCGATCTGTACCGTCAGCGTACCCGCGTCATCATCTTGCGTGAACGTCACTCGCGGGTCGGGCGAGTCGGCTCGAACGGTCGTACAAAAACCGGCCGTCAGCGTAGCGAGCGCGACGAGACAGCCAAATACCGGGAACGAAAATCGTCTTGTCCGCATGGGTGCTTTCTCCTCATAAAAACAGGGGGGGTACTCGAGAGTCTGTCCGGCAGCCATTTCCTGCTGCGTTTTCCCCATTGTGAACGGACCTTCGCCCGCGTTCAACATCCCCGTCTCAAGTACCGACGTTCCTCCCAAGAGCGTGGTTTCCTGGTCGGCACTCGTGCCGCGGTCAGCTCCTGTTTACAACGCCCTCCGCCCCGGCTACGGTTGCCGGTGCGAGGAGAATTCTGACAGGTTGTCACCCGTTCCACCGGTTGTTATACTGACGCCGGTTTGGAATATCACAGTCAACAACCAAAGGATGTCCCATGACGGGCCGGCTGGGAAAGCACTGGAGCTATAGCTACGAGGACTTGGTCGAATTGACCGGTAAGAGCCGGAACGCCATCCATCAGGCGGCCAGCCGAGGCATGCGGGGGATCGCGTCCGGCTTCCATCCCGATGATTTCCGGTCGGTGGTATTGTGGATCTTCCGAAATGCCACGGATGAATTCAAACTGGATATTATGACGGAGATGCACTTCTTCCGCCGAGGCGCCAAGGAGCGGCTTGATGACCGCATGGGGAAGAAGGCCGAACCGGCGCAGAAGAAGCCCGTTTCAACGCGGAAGAAGCCCGTTTCAACGCGGAAGAAGCCCGTTTCGACGCGGAAGAAGCCCGTTTCGACGCAGAAGAAGCCCGTTTCAACGCGGAAGAAGACCGGTGCGACGTCTGCCAAGTCGGCCAGAAAGTGATTGTCCCGGTCAGCCTGAGGTGAGACGGAGATGTACCGAAGGCGCTTTGGCTGGCCGATCCGGCTTCCGAAAAGCCTTCCCAGACCTTCCTGTTCGGCGACCGTGTCGAGCCGGTTGCGTTGTGGAAGGAAGGAGAACAAGGAGCGGCAGCGGGCCCCAGCCAACCCGCTACGGTGCGTGTTCCGGGCTTCGCCTGTATCGGCTTGGCCTGACGGCCTACCGTGGTCAAAAAGCAATTACGTACAACGCCACCGGCTCGTCGGAGCGGGACTCAGGTTGCAATCGGCATCTCAGTGGTTAAGTTGGGAGCGGGTGGATTGCCGTCACAGGCGAATCGTATTGGTTTGGGAATGACAACGCGTGGATCCAGGGAGACGATTTGATGAGTACACCGTTAAACCGACGTTCTTTTTTGGCATCGACAGTGGCGGGCGGCGTCGCGTTGGGCTGGACAGCTCGCAGCTGGTCGCAGGACGCCACGCCGTCGCGGCGGGTGCGTGTGGGGGTGATGGGGATGAGCCGTGGCGGCAGTTTGGCCCGCGGCTTTGCCCAGCGGCCGGGAGTGGACGTGGCCTATGTCTGCGATGTGGACCAGAATCGGGTGGAGCGGGCGGTCGGCTCGGTCGAGCAGGTGGCCGAGGTAGCTCCGACGGGGGTAACGGATTTCCGCCGCATTCTGGACGATCCGACGATCGACGCCGTGGTGATTGCCACCCCCAATCATTGGCATGCTCCGGCTGCGATCATGGCCTGTGCCGCGGGCAAGCACGTGTATGTGGAGAAGCCGGGGAGCCACAATCCGCGGGAAGCGGAAATGATGATTGCGGCGGCGCGGAAGCACGACCGCCAGGTGCAGGTGGGCTTCCAGCGTCGCAGTTGGCCCATCCTGCAGGAAGCCATGCAGCGTCTGCGGGAGGGAGTGATTGGCGAGGTCCGTTTGGTTCGGGGCTGGTACAACAGCCTCCGCGGCCCGCTTTCTCGGGGGGTTCCTGCCGAGGTGCCGGACGGTTTGGATTGGGATTTATGGCAAGGTCCTGCCCCGCGGGTGCCGTACCGCACGCACCTGGTGCATTACAACTGGCACTGGTTCTGGCATTGGGGCAACGGGGAACTGGGCAACAACGGTTCGCACGGGCTGGATTTGTGTTTGTGGGGGCTGGACACCACACGCCAGCCGCAGCAGGTGACGGCCGGGGGCGGAATCTACTTCTTGAATGACAACCAGGACACGCCGGATACCTTGCAATTAACTTGCGACTACGGCGATCAGATGGTCACCTGGGAGGGTCGCAGCGCGCATCTTCGCGGTTTCGAGGGCACGCGGTTCGGAGCCGCGTTCTTCGGCACCGAGGGGACGCTGGTCATCCCCGGCTCCGGCTATGCGATCTACGAGATGCGGGACAAGTTGATCGAAGAGAAGCAAGGCGGCGGCGGCGACACCCCGCATCTGGACAACTTCCTGGCAGCCATTCGCGACGGCGAGCCCTTGAACGCCGAGGTCGAGACGTGCCAGCGGAGTCCGATGTTGTGCCATTTGGGATCGATCGCTTACCGGGTCGGCCGCACGTTGCACTGCGATGCGGACAACGGGCACATCCAGGACGATCCGGAGGCCATGGCCTTGTGGGGCCGCGAGTATGAACCGGGTTGGGAGCCGCAGATCGCGGCGGAAACTTGAGCCCGAAGCGGCTTGCAACACGAAACACGCCTCTTTTTCCAAGGATTGCCATGTCTGACGTGCAGACCGAGCATGTGCTGGTCGTTCCGGCAACGTTGCTGAATCAACTGGGCTATTTCCAGGGGTTCACCCGCGATGTCGCGCGGTACCTGGACGATCTGCTCGACCCCCAGCACACCAGCTATCGCCCGCGGGCGGAGGTCGAGGGGGATCCGCGTTTCAAGCAGTTGATCCCCTATGCGATCTTTCGCCACCGGGATGGGCAGGGCAACGTCCGGTTATTTCGCTATACGCGAGGCCAGGGTCAGGGCGAGCAGCGTCTGCACCGCAAGTGCAGTATCGGGATCGGCGGGCATATTTCGGCCGACGACCGTCATGAAAGCTGTCCTTACCAAGAGGGCATGCGGCGGGAGTTGGCCGAAGAGGTGATTGTGGACACGGTATATCAACAGCAGTGTGTCGGTCTGATCAATGACGATCAGACCGAAGTGGGACGGGTGCATCTGGGCGTGGTGCATCTGTTCGATGTGGCGGAGCCCCGCGTGCGCCCGCGTGAGGACGAGCTACTGGAGGCCGGTTTTGCCCCGCTGGAAACGCTCCGCGGGGAGCGGGATCGGTTCGAGAGTTGGTCCCGGATCTGTCTGGACGCCCTGTTTGGCCAAGACGGCTGAGAGGCAACGCCAGCCGCGTTGCTGTCGATGCGGCTTCCAGCCGCGTTAAGGAAACAGGAAAGCGGCAAGATGCCGCTTCTACAAGTCGCCGTTGCGTCTTATGGCGACGGTGCCGAACGGCTCGCTTGCCGAGCCGGACGGTACGTGGGCGTGTTCGGCCACCCTGGGGCTCGGGTGGTCGGCAGTCAGTTTGGGAAATCGTCGACGCCCTTCCCCGCGGGCGGGTGCTCGGCACGGGGATGGATCGTCCAGGTGGATCCACGGGGCCACCAGCGGGGGTCCGCACGGTCCATCACCATCGCCAGGGCCGCTTCTCGGCTGTCCGCATCGACGACCCAGTCGCCCGCGGCTCGCAACAAGGACGTTTTCGGGGTCTCGACGG
>SLMF01000349.1 GCA_007133715.1 Planctomycetaceae bacterium | reverse complement strand
CGCTGGCCGTGTCGTAATGCGCGTCGCCGTCCGCGTCGAACAGAACCGCTTTGCGTTGGACAGACTCCTCGGCCAACTGCCGATCAAAGGCAATCGGCGGCTGGCCTCCGGAGAGCACGCCGATTTCCAGGGCGGCCAGCGCCCGCCGGGCATCGCCATCGCACACCTCGGACAAATAGTCCAAGGCTTCCTCCGTGATCTGTACGTCAAAACGGCCCAGCCCGCGTGAAGAATCCCCCAAAGCTCGCAGCAGCAGATTCTTGACGTCGGCCGGTGGCAACGGTTCCAGTTGAAAGATCTGGCTGCGGCTGACCAAAGCACTGTTGACAGCAAAGAATGGGTTGGCCGTGGTGGCCCCGACCAGGGTCACGACTCCTTCCTCCACATCGGGCAACAAGGCATCCTGCTGGGCCTTGTTAAAACGGTGGATCTCGTCGATGAACAGCAGGGTCTTGCGGCCTTCCGCGGCCAGCGCATCGCGCGCCTCACGCAATCGCTCTCGCAGTTCCTTTACACCGCTGGTCACGGCGCTCAATTGCTGGAAGCCGCACCGCGTTTCCGTGGCCAGGATGCGAGCCAGAGAGGTCTTTCCCGTGCCGGGGGGGCCGTAGAACAGGACCGAGCCCAAACGGTCCGCCTGGATCAGCCGCCGCAATAGCTTGCCCTCCCCCAGAAAATGCTGCTGACCGACGAATTCGTCCAAGCGGGCAGGTCGCATCCGCGCAGCCAGCGGTTGGGCTCGTCGTAAATTGCCTTGCTCCGCCTGTTCGAACAGCGACCTCGACCCCATCGCAGCTCTCCTTTCCGTTCGGAAACCAACTCGACCGGCACTCGGCCCCACGTCTCTCACCCGCATGATGCCAGAAACGGTCGGGCTCGCCAAGCACCGCCCGGCACCCCCTGACTCACCGATTCACCCCCACCTAAACGACGAGCACGAAACCGATATCCGCGGGGTTTCACGGCGGGTCGTCCCCTCCCGGGTGAAACGGGTGACAGCGGCAGATCCGCCAGAAACCCCGCCAGGTTCCCCGCAGGGCTCCGTGTTTCTTGACCGACTGAATAAAATACTCGCTGCAGGTGGGATGGAAACGGCAGTGGGCCCCGAGCCAGGGACTGATCCAATACTGATACAGCCGGACCAACCCGATCAGGAGCCTGCCGGGCAGGGCCATCAGTCGGGCTGGCCAACCTTTCATGAACTTTGCTTCTCCCGCCGCCGTGCGATCCGTTGTGCCAGTCGGGGCAGCGAGCGAGCGATGGCGTGGTAGTGGGGCTTGGCACCGCGACGGGGCCGCACGACCAGATCGTAACCAACGGGCAACTCGTGCCGCGACCGCCGAAAGGCTTCTCGGATCAAACGTTTCCAGCGATTGCGGTGACTCGCCGAACCGACTTTGCGAGAAATCGACAGCCCCAGGCGAGCCCGCGGTTGCTGATTCGGCAGGCCATGCACGACCAGCACCGTATCGACGGCGACCACTCCGGCGTGGAACACGCGATCGAAATCGGCTTGGGAACGGAGTCGGAAGGCTCGTCCCGCCCGCTGATTCTCGCCCACCGTTACTCGTCCTCCCCTGCTTCCGGCTGGTCCGGGAACAGCGGTTTGCGGGCCCAATCCTGTTCCGACGGAACGCCTTGCGCTCGGTCTCGGGCCTCCCGCCTGGGGTCCGCCATATAGCGTCGAGTGTATCGTCCTGCCCACCAAACAAAGGCGATCAGGGCGAAGCCCAGAATCAACAGGGCGGCCAGGGCCGCCAGCACTCGCACCCGATCCTCCGGAGCCAAGCGAACCCACAACGGCTGCTCGGCCACCAACGTGGCGAACCGCCCCGCCGCTCGTGCCGCTTCCTTCACCATCGCAATTCGGCTCGCGGATGCTGGGTATAGGCGGATTCCAACTGCCGGATCGCCTGACGAGCTTGATCGTCCAACTGCGTGGGCAGCACGATTTGGATCTCGGCATAAAGATCCCCCGCCCCCTCGCCCGCAGGTGCCCCCAGTCCTTTCAATCGCAGGCGGCGGCCGCTGGAAGTTCCGGGCGGCACCTTCAACGAATACACCCCCTGCGGTGTGGGAAGATCAATCTTGGCACCAAAAGCCGCTTCGACCACCGTCACCGGGACCTCGACCTCCAAATCGTTCCCGCGACGGCGGTAACAGGGGTGCTTGCTGACATGCACCGTGATCAGCAGATCGCCAGCGACCCCCCCTGCGGGCGATGGGTTTCCTTGTCCCCGGAGGCGGATCTTCTTGCCGTCCTCGATTCCCGCAGGCACTTTGGCCGAGATCGATTCGACCGTGCCATCCGGGCGCCGTACCGACAATTGGACTTCTCCGCCCCGGATCGCGGTATGGAAGGGGATCTCGAGATCGTGGCGCAAATCGGTACCGCGAGTGCGTTGCGGCTGGCGGGGGCGACGCCGGCTCCCCCCCCCACCCATAAACTGGCGGAGGAATTCTTCCGCACCGCCATAACCGCTGCCGCCGGGACCGCCAAACAACTGACTGAAATCCACCTCATGAACGCCACCAGAACCACCCGGATAGGCTTGCCAAGTCGGCCCGCCCCCACCAGCTGACTCGAAGGAATTGCCATAACGATCGTACTGCCGCCGCTTCTCCGGATCATTCAATACGTCATACGCCCGTTGGATCGCCTGAAATTTCTCTTTGGCCGTTTGATCGTCCGGATTCATGTCCGGATGGTACTTCCGTGCCAGCTTGCGGTACGCCTTTTGGATCTCGGAATCCGAAGCCCCACGATCAATGCCCAGGATTTTGTAGTAATCTTCCGCCATGAAACTCTGCAACCTCCCACCACGTCTGCGGACCCGCCAGCCCGTGCGGCCCCACGCCGACGTTCCGCGGGCAACCGAAAGAAGCGGGGAATGCGTGTATTCTACGGCCAAGCGGGCCGATTTATCAAGCGGCCTTCGGACCCCCGCTTCTTCCTGAAATCAAGCTGCGGTCTCGGTGGCTGGCGGCCCCAACGACCGAGCCTTGCAAAAAAAGAATGGTCATAGCGTTGACGCACGGTGCTGTTTCTGTTGAAGTGCGCGAGGAAGGCCCAGCCGTGCCGATTTGCATCGGTTTTTCATGGCTGCCCGGTGATGAAAGCTTGAATCGGGCGCCCCCCCTGTAGTCCCCCCGAGTACAGGGGGACAGGAGATAGATGGCTTCGCGTGAACCATGCTTTTACCCCCCCGCATTTCGACGGGTATCACGTTCGTGAACGAACGCATGGTGTGCAGCGCGCGTTTGATGCCGTCGTAGGGGGGATTCGTTGCCAGCCTGGAACTGCCCGCCTCACGTGGGCAACCGTGCGGGCTTCTTCCGGGCGGTGAACCGGCCCATCGGCAGGTCGCCGTGGGCTTGTGTGCCCTCACGCCGAGTTCAATCGGGAGGTGCTTGGCGCGGGGACGGTTCGCCGAAGGTGACTTTGCGGCGCAGCAGGTGGTGGTAGTGTTGGGCGAACCGATGCGCTTCGTCCCGCACGTATTGCAGCAGTCGCAGGGCGAAGGAGTGGCGGCTGAGCCGCAGCGGAGTCGCGGTGCCCGGCAGGTACACTTCCTCCTCCGCCTTGGCTAACGCCAGCAAGGTGGGGGGCGTGATCTGCAGCTTGTCAAACGCTGCCATCGCGGCGTGCAATTGGCCCTTGCCGCCGTCGATCAGCAGGATATCGGGGAACACGGCCGCTTCCTCGTGCAGTCGCTTGTACCGCCGCAAGACGACCTCGTGGATCGCGCTGAAATCGTCGATGCCCGGGACCTCGCGGATCCGATAGCGGCGGTACCCCGGTTTGAACGGCAGGCCATCCAGGAACTGGACCAGGCTGGCCACCGTCTGGCCGCCGCCCAGATGCGCGATGTCCACGCCTTCCAACGTGCGTGGGGTGTGGTCCAGCTTCAACACCTGGCGTAGTCCCTGCAGCCCTTTTCGCGGGTCGACGTAAAACACTTCCGGCTGGGCATGCGTATCCAACTCGCCCCGCTCATCCAGCGTCTGCAGCATGTGGATTTCGTCGCGGAGAACCGCGGCCCGCTCGAATTCCCGGGCCTCGGCTGCCTGCTTCATCTCTCGCTGCAACTGTTTCAACAGTGACTGCTTCCGCCCGTCCAGGAACATTCGCAGCCGTTTGATGTCGCGGCGATAGTCGGCTTTGCTGATCCGCAGGTTGCAGGGTGCGGTGCATTGCCGGATGCTGGCCAGCAAGCAGGGTCGGAACCAGCGCCAGCGGGGCTCCTCGGGGTTGATGTCCAGACTGCAGGTGCGGAATTGGAAGATCCGCTGCAGCACCTGGAGGGCCCCGCGGAGGGCTCCCACATTTGCGAAGGGTCCGTACAGCCGGACGCCGCGGTCCCGCGGCTCGCGGGTGATCTCCACTCGCGGAAAGTCCTCGCGAGTGGTAATCATCAGGTACGGAAAGGACTTGTCGTCCTTCAGTTCCTTGTTGTGTTTGGGCTGCACGTCCTTGATCAGCCGCGCTTCCAACAGCAGGGCGTCGACTTCGCTTTCGCACTCCAGGTAATCGACATCGCCGATCTCGGGCACCCAAGCGGTCCGAGGATCATCGGCTGCGGCCTTCAGGAAATAGCTGCTCGCCCGGGAACGCAGGTTCTTGGCCTTGCCAATGTAGATCACCCGGCCGACGTCATCTTTGAACAAATAAACGCCCGGCCGGGTGGGAAACTCCCGCACCTTCGCCAACGCCCGCTGCGGGCCAGCGTCTGGCAGCGGCTCCTCCGCGTCTGTCCGGGAATCGTCTTCCCCGGTCGTCTCGCTCATGGCAACCCACGGCTTCCTTGTTCGTCAGGAGAATCGTACTCGTGCTCAGTGCAACGGCACGCCTGCTCGTGCTCGGGAAGCGTTATTGATGACCGAACCGACATTCGCCCACGAATGCCTCGACGCCAACCGCCCCCCGACTCAACCAACCGGCGCCGCCGGGTATTTGCCGACCAACTGCAGCGTCTCGTCGATCTCTTGCGGATTCATGGCTCCGACCGTAAACGCGTCCAGCAAACCGGATTCCTGAGCATACTGAATGCACTCGTCTTTCGAGTCCAGCAAAGTGCCTTCGCCGTAGATCTTCATCCCGATCACGGCTTTGCCGTTTTCTTTCATTTTCCGCAGCACTCGGACCACGTCGTCGACCGGGCCATCCATTTTAGCGCCGAACGGGTTGATTCGTGCCAAGACGACATCTACCCAAGGCGACTCGGCCGCCACTTCCATCGCTTGGAAATTATGGCAAGAAACGCCGACCGCACGGACTTGGTTCTTTGCCTTGGCCTCGGACAACGCCTCCATGTAGGGCGCCAACTGCGTGGGCCACTCGGGCGTTGTCACGCAATGCAGCAAGACCATGTCCAGATAGTCCGTGGCCAGTTCGTGGCGGAAACGGTCCAGCGTCGTGCGGGCGATTCTGCGGCACTCGGGCGCCGCCACCGGGTCCGTCGGCCCGTCGTAACGGAACCAGAGCTTGGTCATCAGCGCCACCTTCTCCCGCGACATATGGCGCAAGGCCTCGCGGCAGTACAGGTGCGTGCCATACAAGTCGGCCAGATCGAAGAAGGTCACCCCCCGCTCGTAGCCATGGCGCATCAGTCCCACGAGTTTCTCGAAGCCCATCCGCGTGTGGTCCGACTGGCGATTCCCGCCGCGCATCCCCGTGCCCTGACCCACGCGGGACATGCGGATGCCCGTGTTGCCCAGCGCGATCTCTTCCGGCGGCGGCGGCGGGGCCGTGTCCGCGGCGTGAGCCACTCGGTTGCGGGATGCCAGATTCGCAGCCGCTCCGGCCGTGGCTGCCAAGAAAGCTCGACGATCAAATCCACTCATGGAGGTTACTCCTTTTCAAGTCAGTGGAGGGAAAACAACAGACGGTTCGTCCGTCAAGAACCGACCGGGAGACGCCCCAACGGCTTGCGGTCCTCGGCGATTCCTGCACCGCTCATCATGCCACAATCAACCCGGTTTGCAAGCGGAGGCTCCGCAAACCATCCGTCTCAACAAGATCGCTGAATCGCAAACTCGGCCAACTGCTCCAGAGCCGTGACGGCTTCGCGGCCCGGCAAATCGACCAATTGGCGTTTGGCTCGCGTGACGAAGGCCCGCGCCTGCTGGCGGGCGTAGTCCAGCGTTCCGTGCTCGTGGAACAAGCCGCGAAGGACCCCTGCCCCCTCTTCTGTGGGGGCCGCAATCAGCTGCAACACCTGCTCGCGAAGCGAGCTGCAGGCCACGTTCAACAAGCGGATCAGGGGCAGGGTTGGTTTCTGTTGCTGCAGATCGGTGCCCAGCGATTTGCCGGTGGTTGCTTCCTGTCCCGCGATATCCAGGATATCGTCGGCGATTTGGAACGCGATTCCCAGATCGCGACCATAGGCTTGCAGCCGCTCGGCCACCGCGGCTGGGGCACCGGCGTGGCGAGCTCCCAGCAGGCAACTGCAGGCGCACAGAGCCGCCGTCTTGGCTTCGATGATTTCGTAGTACACGGTCTCGCCGAGGTCGAAGTTGCCGCGGCTCCCCTTTTGCCGCAATTCCCCTTCGCAGACGACGCGAGCCGCCTGGCCAAGGGTCCGACAGGCCTCGAGATCCCCCAAACTGGCAGCCAGCATATAGGCCTGACTGAACAGAAAATCGCCCAGCAGCACGCTGGCCTCGCAGTCCCAGCGCGCATTGACCGTCGCCAAATGACGCCGGGTGGTGGCTTGGTCCAGCACATCGTCGTGGATTAGCGTCGCCGTGTGGATCATTTCGATCACGGCAGCCAACGTGCGGTGTTCGGGCCGAATCGGGCCGACGGCGCGGGCTGCCAACAGCATTAAAGCGGGTCGCAAGCGTTTCCCCCGCAATAGGCAACCATAGCGGACCAGTTCATCAATGTAAGGATCCGAACTGCGCAATTGCCCTTGCAACACCGCCTCGACCTCTTCCAGTTCGTGGGCGATCAGCAGATAGGGAGCGAGCGCCCTGCGGGTGATGACATCCGGAGGCGGCGTAACGGCCAGACTCATAGTCGTCTTCGTCTTCAAGAGGCATCCTG
>SLMF01000101.1 GCA_007133715.1 Planctomycetaceae bacterium | reverse complement strand
GCCGGTTCTTCTTCGGCCGGTTCTTCTTCGGCCGGTTCTTCTTCGGCCGGTTCTTCTTCGGCCGGTTCTTCGTCGGCCGGTTCTTCTTCGGCCGGTTCTTCTTCGGCCGGTTCGGTTAGGTCGGCGGGCAGTACGGGTTCCACGGTGGTTTCGGGCGGCTCTTCGGCTGCCGGCACCGTTTCTTCCACAGCTTCCCCCACGGTGAACTGCATTGAGTATTTCGCCAGGGAGAACGAGTCGTTGAGGATTTCTTCCAGCCGATGGACATCGGGCAGGGAGGAATCGATTTTCCAGGTAGTACCCGGTTGCAGGCCCTCGACATCGATCCGGTTGACGGTGTACTGGACGGCGGCCCCTTCCACGGTCACGGCACCCAAGCTTTGATCCAACTGTTCGCGGATTTCGACTTCGCTGGACGGATTCTCCAGGATCATGGTTACGGACGTACCGCCCAGGAAATCGATATCGAAAATCTGTCGGCCACGGGCAGCCACCCCCACCATCCCGATCACGATCAGGGACAGGGAGAGTGCGGCGCACAGCTGGCGTTTGCCCATGAAATCCCAGTGGGATTCGACCAGGAATTCCCGCAATTTCAGGGTTTTCAACCGCCGCGTGCGTTCGAAGATCTCGAAGATCGCCCGGGAACAGAAGATCGCCGTGAACATACTCATCAGCAAGCCCAGGATCAGGGTCACGGCAAAGCCGCGGATCTGATCCGTGCCGATGGCGTACAGCACGAGCCCGGTGATCAAGGTCGTCACGTTTGCGTCCACGATGGTCGTGGTTGCCCGGTCAAAGCCGTTGCGAATGGCCATGCGCAGGGCGGCACCCCGCGACAGTTCCTCGCGTATTCGCTCGTAAATCAGCACATTCGCATCCACCGACATCCCGACGGTCAGCACCAAGCCGGCCAAGCCGGGCAGGGTGACGGCGGCTCGGAACAACATCATAAAGGCGATGATCAGCAGCAGGTTAGCTGCCAGGGCGGCACAGGCGATGATGCCGGCAAACCGGTACCAGAACAGGATGAACACGACGACCGCGGTCAGCGACAGCCCGATGGCTTGGCGGCCTTTGCGGATTGTCATTTCGCCCAGCACGGCCCCGATCTTGTTTTCGCTGATCGGCTCGTCCTGCAACGCCGCCGGGAGGCTGCCGGCCTGGAGGATGCCCACCAGGAACTCGACCTCCGCCTGAGTGAATTGGCCCGTGATTCGTCCGCGATCACTGATCGTGCTCATCACCCGCGGCGCGGACAGCAGCTGGCCGTCCAGCATGATCCCCAAGCGCCGATAGAAGTCGCGGTCGCGGGCGGGCAAGTTGGCTCCGGTCAGGCCGGCCATCAAGCCGACGCCCTGTCCCCGCATGTTGAAAGCGACGCTGGGTCGGGCGGTCTCGTCCCACGAACGGCTGACCATCCCCAGGTGCGCGCCCGTGACATCGAACCCATCGTCGGTCGCCATCAACACGTCGATTTCTTGGATCCCCTGCTCGGCGACCCAGCGCGCGAGGGCACCTTCGCCCCCGCCCCGGATCCCGGCGGGAACCGACAGAATGTCTCCGGTGCCCGCATCGCGAATCACATCGCCCGCCACCTCCACCTGAAACGGCCGCGGCTCGCGACCCTCCTCGATCCGGGCCACGCGAGCCCAATAGCCGATATTGCGATCGCCTTCGCGGACAAATCGGGCCCGCCGAGCAAGCGGATCCTCCGCCTGCAACTCGGCTCGCGAAATGACATGTGAATGATCCACCTGATTCGCTACGATCCGAAACTCCAAAGAACCGGCCGTACTGATCAAACGTTTGATCCGTTCGATCTCGATGTCCTGCACCTCCGGGACAATGATCTCGATCTGCCACTCGCCGTAGCGTCGCACGACGATCTCTTTCGTGCCGGCCGGATTGATTCGGTTGTTGATCGATTGGATCAAACGAGGCCAATCGATCGAGGTGGCGCCGCCGAGCGGTTGGTCGCCCGCCTGCAGGGCTTCGCGATCAATCTCGTAGATCAGGATCACCCCACCTTGCAAATCGACGCCCAGGTTCAAGCGGCCGGTCGAGACGATCACGGCCGCACTGGACAGCGAGCAGAAGATCACCGCCAGCCGCCAGCCATACTCCTTCAAACGAATCGACCGAGCCAGATACATTCCTACAAAAGCGGGGATGGGCAAAGCCAAGGCCAGCAGCAGCAGGGTCCACCACCAGGGCGAGCGAACCGCTTCTTCGGCCTGAGCGACGAGCACAAAGGGCAGTGAATCGAACAACATAAGAGGAGTTTCCTGATCTCCAAAGATTTCCAAAAGCGGTCTGGCCAGCTCAAAGAACGTCCGCGGTCTCCGATTTCTCGTCATTCAACACGCGGGCCACCGACGAGCGCAAGATTTCGAGACGCGTATTATTCGTCTCGTCCACCCGGATGGTGATCTTACCACTGCCCGCTTGCGTGTTAACTACGATTCCCAGAATCCCCCCAATGGTTACGATCCGGTCATTCTTTTTCAGGTTTTGCTGCATGCGGCTCACGTCTGCCCGCTTCCGTTTTTCGGGGAGCACCATCAAGAAGTAGAACAGCATGGCGATCAGCATGATCGGCATCAGCATTTGAAGCAAGCCTGGAACTGCGCCGGGCTCTTGTGCGAGAAGGAGGAAGCGATTCGGGTGGTTCCAGGGGTAGACAGTGATCACTCAATTCTCCGGGCTTCTGGATCTGGGGGCGCCCCCGACCCGTTCGGACTCGGTTGGCATGGAACACGGGGCAAACAGGGCCCGTCGCGGTCGCGACCAACCCGACGCAGGTTTGCAAGGGCGTTTATCATAAGATTTTAAGTCGACAGGGACAAGAGTGTATCCCGAAGGCGTTGGGAGCGGGGTGGTCAGCTCCCCCCCCGGTCATGCTCCGCTCGGCTCCCCAATCACTTGGGAGACGTCAGGATCGTCGAGCGAGGCGTCGCCCGCGAGGGGCCAGGGTTGGCATTTGTGGGCAAAGAACTCGCCAAAGGTTCCGGCCTGAATCGCGGCCCGCGCTTGGGCAACCAAACGTTGATAATAGGTCACATTGTGCAGCGACAAGAGGATCGGCCCCAGCATCTCGCCCGCCTGGAACAGATGCCGCAGGTACGCCCGGCTGTGCCGGCGGCAGGTCAGACACGGGCAACCCGCTTCGAGCGGCCGGTCGTCATCCTGATGCTGCAGATTCCGCATCCGCAAGGGGCCCTGGTCGGTGTAGGCCAGCGCGTTGCGACCATTACGGGTGGGGATCACACAGTCGAACATGTCGACCCCCCGCCGAATGGCTTCCAAAAGATCCCGCGGCGTACCGACTCCCATCAGGTACCGCGGTCGATCGGCAGGCAACTCGGGACAGGTCGCATCGAGGATCCGGTACATTTCCCGCGGGGGCTCCCCGACGCTGAGGCCGCCGATCGCATACCCTTGAAAGTCGAGCGAGACCAAGCGGCGTGTACAGGCGACCCGGAGGTCCGCATCCAGACCACCCTGGACGATCGCGAACAGCAGCTGGTCGGGTCGGCGAGCGACATCGCGGCAGCGGGCCGCCCAACGCACCGTGCGGTCACAGGCGTCCCGCACCACCTCGGCCGAACTGGGCAAGGCGACCACATGATCCAGCACCATGGCCACATCGCTGCCCAAGGCCTCCTGGATTGCGATTGCTCGCTCGGGGGAAAGCTCGATCAAGCGGCCGTCGATGTGCGAGCGAAACAGGGCCATGTGCTCGGTGACCCGCGTGTTCTGAGCCAAGCTGAACAGTTGGAAGCCGCCGCTGTCGGTGAGGAGCGGGCCATTCCAACCGATAAACCGGTGGAGTCCCCCCATTTTCTGGATCAGCGCTTCGCCGGGCCGGAGAGCCAGATGGTACGTATTGCCCAACAGCATCTGCGTGCCGGTGCTCTCGAGCAGCTCTGTGGCAATCCCTTTCACGGTACCTTGGGTACCAACGGGCATGAAAGTCGGGGTTTCGACCGCACCGTGCGGGGTGCGCAGTTGTCCGCAGCGAGCCGCGCAATGGGGGTCGAGATGCCGCAGGGCGAAGTGGCACATGATCGGGAGCGGCATGCGTGGAGCCGCTCAATCCCCCCGCAGTTTGAGTCCCATTTCTTGCAGTTTTTCGCGGACTTCGTTCAGGCTGGTGACCCCGAAGTTTTTGCATTCCAGCAGGTCGTCGCCCGTTTTCCGCACCAGTTCGCCGATGGTGGTCAGCCCCAAACGGAGCATGCACTTGCGAGCCCGGACCGACAGGTTCAGGTCGCCGATCGAACGGGACATTTGGGCTTGCTCGTCCGGCGTGAGCGCGCCGGGGTCGAAACTGACCACCGGTTCTTCCGCACGTTCATGGGCGAATTGGCCCAATTCCAGCCCTTTGGACGAGAGCATGTCGCGGATTTCGACCAGCGAGGTTTCGCCGAAGTTCTTGCTGGCCAGCAACTCCGCTTCGCTGGCCCGCGTCAAGTCGCCCAGGGTCTGCACGCCCATTTTCTGCAGACAGTTGCGGCTGCGCACCGACAGCTCGAAATCGGTGACCGGGATGCTCAACAGCTGGGTCAGCCGATCCTGCCGTTTCTGCGCCTCCTCGTCGTAGAACATATCGTTCGAGGCCGCCGCATCTTTGACGTACAAACGAGCGCGATGGTGTGCCGGGTAGCTGTCCAACACACGCTGATAGCACATCTGGGCCAGTTCGTACTGCTGCATGTCTTCGTACAGCACCCCCAAGTTCATTAGTGCGCCCACATGGGTGGGGAAGCAACCGGCAGAGCGTTTGTACAAGTCCAGTGCGACGTCGTCATTGCCCCGGCGGTCGTTTTCCAAAGCCAAACCGAACAGGGCCCCCGGATGCCGTCCGTCCACTTCCACCGCCCGCTCGTACAACGCCACGACCTCGGTCGGATAGCCTCCGATGGCTGCGACGGTCGCACCCCGCTGGTATAGATATTCGGCCGTCTGCTCGATGGGTCCGAACAACTCGTCCAGGACACTCATGGCACCTGGAAAGTCGCGACCGTAGCGGAGCGCTTCGGCGGTCGCCAGGGCGCAGATATCCGGATCGTAACCCGCGACCCGGGCCGCTTCATAGCACGTGATGGCTTGACGATATTGGCCCAATTCGAAACAAGCACGCCCCTGGTAGAAATTCGCGACTGCTCCCCCATCCGAGTGAACTAAGGTTGCGATGGCATTTTGGAAGCGTCCGAGCAGGTAGTAGCAGACACCCAGCCGAACGGCACTGGCCGGCGTCTGTTCCTCGCGGGCCTGCAACGCCGAGACGGCCTCTCGCAACACGGCATGTTTGGCATAATCTTCCGCGATGGCCGCAGAAATCCGTCGGATTTCCTGGGGGCCGAACGACGCGTTCGCAAGCACAATCTCCTTGATGTCAATGCTCGACTCGACGCCTGTCACCATGCCTTGGACTCTCCCCTAAGAACCGCTGCGCTGCACCCGAAAAACTGCCAAGAGCCAGCGGCGGGAGTCGAACCCGCAACCCCCGCATTACGAATGCGGTGCTCTGCCGATTGAAGCTACGCTGGCAAGGGGTGACCACGCAAAGGTGGATTGAAGGTTGATAGAATAACGCATTCTTGTCTGTTGTGCAAGATGCGCCGCGGGGATGGGAGCGTTGTGGTCAAGAAGAGGCCCGCGGCCCCTGGAAAAAAAGGGGCCGCAGCTGGCCAACCGCGTCATCCACCGGCGGGTGTTTCTCAACGGTAAATGTTGGGTGACGGATAGGACGGGGGCGAACCGCCTGGTGAGGGCTGCAAACCCGGAGCACCCGGCAAATATCCGGCAGGCATCGAACTGGGTGAACTACCCGAACTGGAGGGCATGCTCGAGGAACTCCCGGGCGGACTCGCTTCGTAATCGGCCCGCGACGGCAGTTCGCCGCCCGAACCTTCGGCCAATTCCAGGGAATCGTGGGAACCGAAGGGAGTCGTGCGAGCGGTGCTGCCGGGCCGATATCCGCCCGTCGGAGCGGCCGCCGGTGACGGTGCGGCGCCGGGCGCACTACTGGCTGTCGAAGGGGGTGTTAAATTGGCCCAGGCAGGTGAATCACCGGAGGATACTGGCGGCAAGTAGCCGCCTGCCGTGTCGCTCCGCGTGAAATCCGAGGGAGCCGATTCGCCCCAGCCACCTGGCGCGGCTGCGGCAGGGGACCCTGCATACGGGCTGGTCGGAGAACCGCCCGACGATGCCGGAGCCGCATAGATGCTGTCCCGCACGGAAGGATGTTCCCGGCTATCGGAAACTCCCCCCGTGAGGCTGCCACAGGGCTGCGCAGGCATCGCGTACGGCGAGGTAGACGCAGGCGGAGCGGTCGGGGCCGCAAAGGAACCGGGGCCACTCGCCCCCGGCGGAAAACTGGCTGCGGAACCGGGCTGCGAGGGAGGATGATATTCGGGCGAATAAAAGCCTTGTGCCGTGCTGGGCGGATTGCTGGCCGGCGCCGTCTGGGTTCCCCCGTAAGGATTGTGTGTCGGGGCATGGCTGCTGGGGCCCGCCGGTGCCGAACTTGGCGGGGGCCCCTGCGTGTAGGTCGGCGCAGCCTGAGGTGTCGACAGCGAACTGGGCGGCGCCGGGAGTTCGCGGTTCTTGGGCGTTTGCGTGGCAACGCTCGAAGCTGCCGGCTTGCTCTTGCCCCAACTTAACCAACTCGATCCGGGTAACTTCCAGTTGCTGGTGCTCGAGCAGCCCGCAACGGCGACAAGCCCCAAAATGACCGTCCCGGTCTGCAAGGTGCGGCAAAAACTGGATCGCATGGCTGGGCATCCTTTCCTGGACCAAGGGGTGCGAGCAAGAAGGACCGCCAGAACGCGGCCCCCGAATCCGCTGTCACCTCGCCCCGGTCCAAAAGATCCTTCGTTTCGTGTGACTCTCAATCTCGTAGCGTTCGTTCATGGGAGTTCGAAAACCGTCGATGACGTGACGGGGTGAGCCGTCACCTATAGCCTTCGGACACTCCGGGGGGGATGGATCAGCAAAAACCGGAAAATCCGAAGAATTCTCATTTCCAGAAAAAAAGGTGC
>SLMF01000498.1 GCA_007133715.1 Planctomycetaceae bacterium | reverse complement strand
TTCCGGCCCGGATCGAGGGTCTGCGGCGGATTCCAGGTCCGGAGAGCACGTGGCACACGACGGCAGGTTCCCAGTGAAGGAGTGAACGAGAATGTTTCAGGAAGCGATTCAGGTAGAGATTTCGCCCGGGGAACTGGTCGACCGGTTGACGATTCTCGAGATCAAAGCGGCGCGGATCCCGCCGGGGGCGAAGCGGCAGCGGGTGGAGGCCGAGTTGCGTCGGTTGTGCGCCGCCCGCGCTGCGGTTTGGGGAACGCACCCTTCGCCCGAGCTGTTGCGGCTGGCGGCTGCGTTGCGGGCCATCAATGAATCGTTGTGGGAAGTGGAAGATCAGCTCCGCGTCTGCGAGCGTGATCAGGAGTTCGGGCCGCGATTCATCCAGCTTGCTCGATCGGTCTATCAGCAGAACGACCGGCGTGCCGATTTGAAGAACCAGATCAACCGCTGGCTGGGCTCGCCGCTTCGGGAAGAGAAATCGTATGATGGGGAACAAGGGCAGCGGGGAGCCGGATTTGCCGATTGAACCGGAATTCGGGACGGTCCGGCTGTGGAGAAAGCTTCGATCGTTGTGGTGGGTGCTGTGAGCGGGGGGGATTTCGTGTCGCGGGCGGCCGATTCGCGGGCCCGGCAGAACCGTTCGGTTTCGCGCCTTGCAGCTTGGGGCGGGACGTGTCAAGGGCGCTGGGGCCCGGCATGGCGAGCCGCCGGGTGGCAAACGCGGCCCGTGCGCACCCGAAAGAATGGGGGCATCAGTTCCTCGGGGTAGTTTCAAACCGTCTGGAAGGTGCGCGGGTTTTGCGGAAGAAATCGCCGAAACTTGCAAGATTCCTCCGCATCCGCCAAAATAGTTTCAGTTTTCTTCCCGGAAAACGACTGGACCCTGCTATCCCTGTGGTTAGAATGAAGGCATCGGTACGCAGCCACAACTCGCTCCGCATGTGCTCGATCAGCATTTCCGACAGCCCCATGAAGACGGTTTGCGAGTTATTCAGAAGTTCCCGCAGGTACCGATGTTTTGTAGGGCAGAATGGCAAGCCTGAGAAAATCCGCATCCGACCGTTTGATCCGTGTTCGCGCAATCTTTTTCCAATTGGGGATTTGCGTCGGACACCCGAGTTATCGGTGGTAAAATTGGTTGTCGAACCGAGCTTGTGTGGCGCGGGGGTAGTATGACGATCGGGATGGCTCGCAACACGTCGGCCGCCCTCCCTGCCTGTTGGGGCGGTAGCTACGGTAAATGGAAAATCTCACAGTCCCGCCATTGGCCCATTCTGGAGCAGTTCGTCGGCGCGTTCACGCCGCTGCCTGACCCCGAGACGGAGTGTTGGTGAGGAGTACGACCTTGTACGACGCTTTACTTGATGATTTTGAAGATGATGCAACCCGGACTACGGATGACGAGGAGGGCCTGCGCCGGCTCACGCTGGACGATGTCGACGACGACGCGGATGCGGATGTCGACGAGGAGGACCTGATCGATGAACCGGGAGAGGAGGTAGCGGCTGCACCGGAGGCGAAGGAAGACGACCTGCTGCCGCTGGGCGACGACATCGAATCCTGGTCGGACGATCCGGTGCGGATGTATTTGACCCAGATGGGTGAAATCCCCTTGTTGACTCGCCAGCAGGAGATCCGCCTTGCACGGCAGATCGAAATCACCCGCCGGCAGTTTCGCGCCAAGTTGTTAGAATGCGATTATGTCATGCAGACGGCATTCAAGACCTTGAAACGCGTGCATGACGGCGAGTTGCCCTTTGATCGCACGGTGCAGGTTTCGGTGACGGACCGCTTGGAAAAGGATCAGATTTTGGGCCGGATGCCCCACAATCTGCGGACCTTGGAGGTACTGCTCAAGCGGAATCGGCGTGATTACCGCATTGCTTTGGGCAAGTCGTACCCCTGCAAACGCCGTCACGAAGCTTGGCAGAATCTGTCTCGCCGCCGCCGCCGGGCGGTTCGATTGACCGAAGAATTGGGGCTGCGAACCCCGCGGATGGAACAACTGATCCCCATCTTGGAGGAGTTCTGCGAGCGCGTGCATTACCTCCGTGACCGGATTCGGGAATCGAAGAAGGCACGCCGCCCCGTCTCCGAGCGTGCGGTATGGCTGCAAGAGTATCGCAGTATCCTGGTGGCGACTCAGGAAACCCCCAGCAGTCTGGAACACCGCGTCAATTATCTGAAATCGGTGTACTCGCAATACCAGAGAGCCAAACGCGAATTGTCGGAAGGCAATCTGCGGCTGGTGGTTTCGATCGCCAAGAAATACCGCAATCGGGGGCTGAGCTTTTTGGATCTGATCCAGGAAGGCAACGCCGGCCTGATGCGTGCGGTGGACAAGTTCGAGTATCGACGTGGCTTTAAGTTCTGTACGTATGCGACGTGGTGGATCCGCCAAGCGATCACGCGGGCGGTTGCGGACCAGAGCCGCACGATCCGCATCCCGGTGCACATGGTCGAAACCATGTCTCGCGTACGGAACGTCTCGCGGCAGTTGTTGCAGGAAAAAGGGCGTGATCCGACCCTGGAAGAAGTGGCGCGACGTGCCGATACGACGCTGGAAGAGGCCCGGCGAGTGTTGGCCATGAGCCGTTATCCGATCAGCTTGGACCGCCCGGTTGGAAATAGCGAAGACAGCCATTTTGGCGATCTCTTGCCGGATATCAGCGCGGAGAGTCCGGCGAACGGGGCTTCTCAAGAAATGCTGCGTTCGCGGATCGATCGGGTTTTGAAGTCGCTCAGCTACCGCGAGCGTGAGATTATCAAGCTGCGTTACGGCTTGGGCGATGGCTACAGCTATACCCTGGAAGAGGTGGGGCACATCTTCAAGGTGACCCGGGAACGAATTCGGCAGATCGAGGCCAAAGCGGTCCGCAAACTGCAACAACCCAGTCGCAGTCAGGATTTGGTCGGCTTTTTGGACTGATTGCTGTTCCCGTTCTCGTCGTTCCCAAGCCGCCATTCCCCCAGGTCCGGCTCGCCGAGCCGGACTTGGGACTGGGAAGAGTTTTGCACGGCCCGCATCCGGTCTGGGAAATACCGGGCGGCTTGAACGAGATGGGCCTGCGCCGGTCCGGCCGTCAATCGGGGAAGAAGGGGAACAGTTCGCGGATTTCTTGGGCGGTCGGTTGGCGACCGTATTCGCAGATCTCGAAGGCCTCCGCATAGCGAACCCGGCTGCCCCGTTCCGGGCCATACAGTTCGATCAGGCGGTCGCGGTAGTGGTCGGCGATGGCGGCGAAGCGGCGGCGGAAGTTGGCGCGGACCTCCTCCCGTTTCTTTTCCCGCTCGACCGGATCCTCCAGCGCCGGGTTCGGCTGCCCCAGCGCGCCGCCTTCGACAAACTGGGATTCCATGCCCACCAAGGCTTCGACTTTCTTGTCGATCACCTCGTCGATGGCCACGACAATATCGCCACGGAAGGGCGTGGGATGCTGGAATCGGTCGTAGGAGAACAGGAACAGGGGATTGCGTTTCAGGGGCGGCACATCGGGGCAGAAGAAGGGCACGCCGACCATGTAGGCGGTGTCTTGCATCAGGACGCCGACGTAGCGGTGGTCGGGGTGGTAGTCGTTGGGGCGGTGGCCGATGACGATATCGGCTTTCCAACGGCGGATAATTCGGGTCAGTTTGCGGCGGTTTTCCAAGGTGGGTTCGAGTTCGCCGTCGTGGATGTCCAGCACGGTGGCGGTGGTGCCCAGGATCTCGGAGGCTTTTTCGACTTCGGCCGTACGCCGTTGGGCCAGGGCCCCGCCCGACATGGCGAAGTGGCCGATATCGCCGTTGGTGACCGAGACCATTTGCACGTCATGACCCTGGGCGGCCCACAGGGCACCAACGCCGCCGGCGCGGATTTCGGCATCGTCGGGATGAGCTCCAAAGACGACGATACCCAGCCGGCCGGGTTCCACGGGACGCTTGGCACCGACGGGGTCTCCGGCGACGCGAGTGGTCGCCGAGTCGTTTTCGGCGGCCGCGGCGCGTCCGTCGGTCAAGTCCCCCCCGGAGAGGAGGATCCATGCCGCCAGCAGGGCGACGATCGGGAGCACGCGGGTGGAACGGAAGCTCGGTTTCCACATGTCCATTTCTCCTTTCTTATCAAAGCGGAGTTCAATCGAGTAAGGGCCAGACGATCTCGCCTCGGCTCTGCGCTGCGGCGTCTTCGTACGCGCCCAGGAATTCGGAATTGGCATCTAACCAGACGACGATCCGACGCCGATCTTCGGGGCTGAGCTGCACCCCGTAATGGGATTCTTCCAGGTATTGGGAGAGGCGTGCGGCCCGGGCGCCGAAACGGCCGGCTTCGGTGCGGGCACCGCCCCGACCCGGGCGGTGCAGCGATCCGTTGGTCGAATCGTAAAAAAAGCCGAAGTCGCTGGCCAGATTGGTATACGAACGGCTGAAACCGTGCGGACCCTCGATCTCGCCAGACAGGTCCAAAGCGCCCTCCTGTTGATGGCAGGCGACGCAATGGCGGTCCAGTACCGGTTGCACCAGCCGCACGTAGTTGAACGGCCGCGAGCCTTCCGGCTCCGGTTCGATTGGGGACGGCGGGCGACCCAGAGCCAGGGGCAACTGCAGCTCGGTGGTTGGCGGGCTGTGTTTTCGTTCGTGGCAGCCTTGGCAAGTCAATTGTTCGCCCGGATGCACGTACGTCGCCGAACGCATCGACTGGACCGCTTGCCCCAGTTCGTCCAGGGCCTGGAAGTAGATCGCTTTGCCCACAGGGGCCTGGAAGTAGGCGCTGCCGTCGACTTCGACCGGGACGGTGCCCAGCACGGCTCGGGCGTTGGTCTGGCGTGCGGCTCCGATCCGCGGCTGGTTGACTGGCGAAGTGGTTTTCGGGGGCACATGGATAATCCGCAGGGCGTGGATTTCCGTATCGGTCGGCCAAGTGAAATTGCTGTCGTAGACATTCATCACGGCGATTGTGGCCGGTGGCACTTGACCGCCAGCCGCCCGGATATCCGCGGCCGCTTGGACCGTCTGCCGGGGGATCACTGGCGGGCGCATCCGCGGTCGCAGCGGCATGGGGGCATAGCAGGCGATCTCCGGGTCACGGTAGATCAGCTCGCGGTTGCCGTCCCGATCGATCCAGTAGATCCCCCGCTGCCGGGCCTCGGCATCGTACACGACCAGATAATCGTCCTCGCTCAACGGCCAGGGCGTACCATAGATCATAAAATCCCGGGTCGGCCGGCCTTCGGACTCGGGAAACGGGACTTCCGGGGTGAGCCGAGTCAGCTGGGACATCACGCCATCGTCCTCGACGCGGGGGTCGATCATCACCAGCGAACCGAACTCGTGCCCATGGTGGGCGGCGGCGACCGCCACGTAGCGGTGCGAACCGGGGATGGCTCGGACCTGCATTTCCATCCAGGGCCGATCGCGACGGCGGTCGCGGGGGTAATTGCCATGAAAGGCACGCGGATCGCGGCCGTCGGGATAGCAGATCCACTTGTGATGCGCCACGTTCGTATCGCGATCGACGTAGTCCCAGCGAGTATAGACCAGCATTCCCTCGTGATTCACGCTGGGATTCCATTCATGTGTCTCGTGGAAGCTGAGCGTAATGATATCGCTGCCGTCGGGTTCCATCGAATGCAAGGTGTAATTGGGCGAGGGCCAGCGGGGTGCGGAGCCGCCGCAGCGGAGGTAGCCGCCACGTCGCTCGGAGATGAAGGCGATCCGCCCGTCGGGGAGGAAGCAGGGGTCGAAATCGTTCCACGAACCGTCCGTCAATTGGGTCAACCCCGAACCGTCCGCGGCAACGCGATAGAGATGAAAGCAGGCTTGGGGCGACCATTCCGGCTTCTCGCCCAAGCCCTGCGTGTAGGGGAAGACGATGGTTTGGCCGTCGAAGCTGACATCCGGCCGGAAAAAGGCGCCCGGCTCCAAACGCCGACCGGCCAGGCGGCCGTTCTGAACCACGGACGAAGCCAGCAGGTTGGTCAGCCGCGGCTGAGCGGAGAAGGGATCGCTCAGCACATACAAACCGCCACCCGGTTTGGCCCCGAACCCATAGCACTGATGCACCATGTGAAAAAGGGCTCCCGGGATATGGTGGCCCGGATCATGGCGTTTGACGAACAGCAGCCGATCGATCTCGCGCAACAGGGGGTTGGTCCAGGCGATCGCGCGGGTCAGTTGCCGGGCCTGTAAATAGACTTCCCGCCGCTGTGATGGTTCCCAAGCCGTCGTGTCCTCCACTTCCGCTACCCGAGCCTGCAGCGATGCGAGTTGGGCGACCAACGGAGTCAGTTGTTCCGGATCGGCCGAGCCGTCCAGCCGATCTGCCAAACGTGCGGCTCGCAGCAGCACCTGTCGCGTATGCTCCAGGGGGAACCGCGGCGAGGGCTCCCGTGTCGGAACCAGCGATTCGGGCAGCGGATAACCTGGAGTTCCGGGATGCGAGGCGGAACCGACACTCTTCTGATCCATTTCATTGCTGCCGTTTTCGTGGTCCGAGCCCCGTTCTTCGCGATTGCGGCGATGCTGTTCCCGAACCGCACGCATCACGGCTCCCGCTGAGCCTCCGGATTGGGATATTCGAGCGGGAAGGGGACTTCCGCGCCTTGCCTGGCTACGTTGCCTTCGGCAATGCCGACGTTCGCCTTGTCGAGCCCGGTGATCTTTCCGGCAAGAACGAGGTTCCGCAGATCGACGCGCGCATCGGGCAACGCGAAGGGAGGAAAAAGCCGGTGCGGTTCAAGTTCGAGTTGACAAACGGCTCGCTGTACGCGCTTTGGGTCAGCCGCGACGGCATGGGGCGTAGCGACGGGTACGTAGGCGACGGCGACCCCGGCTACGACGGCGTGGTCGACGCGGTCGGCCGAGCGGCCCCGGAAGCCGTCCGTTCCGAAACGATCACCGCTGGCCCGCACGCACCGCACCGCACCGGGTTCAATAGGCGGGTTGTCAATACTAGCTGCGTCCCCGTTTCGCATGCCCCCCTCGAACTTAATGCCGTTGCGTGGTAACGTTTGGGCTGCCCCCCGTTTTCGTATCGCCCGCCTTGGCAGCGGCCTGGATTTGGCTCATGCGGGCTATTTGA
>SLMF01000650.1 GCA_007133715.1 Planctomycetaceae bacterium | reverse complement strand
TGGACTTCGGCTTCACCCGCCTGGCCGACTTGCAGGTGGAGAAGGTCGGTGTTCCGGATCCGGTCAGCGCGGGAGATCGGCTGACCTACACCGTAACGGTGACCAACGCAGGTCCGTCACCGGCCGCGAACGTGGTATTGACCGATACGCTGCCAGACGGTGTCACGTTCGAGGCCGCCCAAAGTGATCCGAGGCTTGTCGCAAACGCTGATCAACTGACGGCGGACTTGGGCACGATTCCCGTCGGCGAATCGATAGAGGTCATTATCGTGGTTACGGTCGATTCCGATTTCGCAGGCACCAACCTGCTGAATACGGCGGCGGTTGCCAGCGGCACCCCTGACCCCAATCTTGCGGACAATGAGGATGACGAGACTACCGGCGTCGTGCGGACCGTGAATCTGGCGATTGCAAAGAGTGCCGATCTCGCACAGGCGATTGCGGGTGAGCAGTTGGTATATACGTTGGAGGTGACCAACCAGGGTCCCTCGGACGCGACGGGTGTGACGGTGGAGGATACATTGCCCGCCGATGTAACGTTCGTCTCTGCCACGAACGAACATGGCGCTGTGACGGAAGCGGGCGGCGTGGTGACGGCCGATTTGGGCAACCTGCCCGCGGGCGACACGAAGGAATTCGAGATCACCGTGCTGGTGCACGCCTCCGCACGGGACGATTTGGTGAACGAAGCCCTGGTCTGGGCGAACGAAGAAGAGACCGATCCGAGCGACAACACGACCACGCTGGTCACACCGGTGGTTGGTGAGATTGATCTGGCCATCAGGAAACAGGACGATCCGGACCAAGTGGTCGCGGGCAACCGTTTGGTTTACACGCTCGAGATCGAGAATCTGGGCCCTTCCGATGCGACAGGAGTGACCGTAACGGACACGTTGCCGGAGGGAGTGGTCTTTGGCGAAACCAGTCGACCGGATGTTACCGAACATGCCCAGGGCACGCTCACCTTGCAGCTGGGAAACCTTGCGGTGGGCGAGTCGACGACGGTGGAGATCATCGTGGACGTTGATCCGGCCGCACGCGGGACGCTGGTCAACACCGCTACGGTTGCGGGCAACGAGACGGATCGAGACGAATCCAACAATGCGGACACCGTCCAGACGCCCGTTCTTGCCGAAATCGATTTGGTGATCAACAAGACGGGTGATCCCAATCCGGTGGACGCGGGCGGCACACTGACCTATACCCTGAACGTCACCAATAACGGACCGTCGCAGGCGACCGGAGTGACGGTGACCGACCCTCTGCCCGGTGGACTGACCTACGTTGCCGGCAGCGGGACCGTTACGGGCGATGCGACTCAGGGAGACGTGGGGGTAACCGGCGGAACGATGACCGTCGTGCTGGGCGAGATGGCTCCGGGCGCAACTGCCACCATCACCTTCCAAACCGCGGTTGCCCTGGATCTGCAGGGCCCGATCATCAACACGTCATTCGTAGCGGGGGTAGAACCCGAGACCTACCCGGAGGACAATGCCGCCACGTTCACGATCGATGTAACGCCCCCCGTCGATGCGGATGTGGCGATTACCAAGCAGGTAACGCCCAATCCGGTGGTAGCAGGACAGGGACTGACCTATACGCTGACCGTCACCAACAACGGGCCGTCGCCCGCCGAGGGCGTTGAGGTTGTAGATCAACTGCCCGCCGAGCTGATCTTCGACGCAGATAATTCTACTCCAGGCTTGGAATTCGATGCTGCTGAGAATACGGTCACAGCAAACGTGGGAAACCTCGCACCAGGAGCCAGCCAGACCATCACGATCGGGGCGATGGTTGATCCCGGTGCCCGGGGAAACCTTGTAAATGCGGCCACGGTGCAGGCGACAACGCCGGATAGCGTTCCGGCAAACAATCAGGACACTGCGGTTACCACGATCATCGCCCAAGCGGATCTGGAAATCACCAAGACCGGCTCAGACCCCAACCCGGTGCCAGGAGGCGCATTGATCTACACGCTCGTGGTAACCAACCACGGTCCGTCAGATGCCACCGGAGTCACGATCCAGGATATTCTGCCGGCGGGGGTCGATTATGTGCCGGCGCAAGACGACGCAAATTTCACACACAACAATGGTATCGTAGGGATCAACGTAGGCAGTCTGGGGGTCGGTGAAAACCGCGAGTTCCAGATCAACACCCGGGTCCAAGACGGTTTCGAGGGGAGGCTCTTGAATTCTGCCCAGGTGTGGGCTGCCGAACACGATCCCGTTCCTGGAAACAACCGGGACGATGACATATCGAACGTGGCGGCTCAATCGTCCAGCCTGGCCGGTTTCGTCTACGTGGATACGGACCGGGACGGGACGATGCAAGCGGGGGACCCGCGTCTGGAGGGGGTCGCCATCCAACTGACCGGCACGGCCCGTGATGGCACGGCGATCAACCAGAATACGACGACCGGCGCCAACGGCCAGTTCCAGTTCCTAAATCTACCCGCCGGTGTCTACAATCTGCGGCAGGTGCCGCCACCGGGTTATTTGAGGGGGGTGAACACCCCTGATGCCGATGTCACTATCGCCGGCATCGACGGCGACGAGTTCCTGGGAATCAATCTGGTTCCGGGCGTTGCGGCGAGTAACTTCCTCTTCGGGCACCAAACTCCCGCATTCTCCAAACGTCTGTTCCTGTCCAGCACGAATGGTCTCGTCTCATGATGCTTCCATGATGGCAGTCTCGATCTGGAACGCGTGCTCGAAACCGTACGTCCGCAGGTTGTTTACCGCCATGGAGGGTGGGCTACGGCCACGCGGCTGGGTCAGGCGTTGCCAAGCTGGCGATTTCCGGCAACAATAGTGGGCAAAAATCAGCCGGTCTGGCCGACGGTTCGGCCGTTTTGTAGCGATGCGATCGCACCGGCTGGTGTTCGCACTTACAGGTAAGGAATCAGCGATTGTGGAGTGGATGCGGCAGTTGCTCAGTGGAAACGAGGCGGTGGCTTGGGCTGCGAAAGATGCCGGGGTGCGGCTGGGCGTCGGGTATCCCGGTACCCCTTCGACGGAGATCTTGGAGACTTTCGGCGCGCTGGACGGGCCGGCCCAGTGGGCTCCCAACGAGAAGGTGGCTTTAGAAGTCGCACTCGGCGTGGCCTACGCGAACGCCCGCGCGCTGGTGACCACCAAGCACGTCGGCTTGAATGTGGCCGCCGATCCGCTGTTCACTGCCGCCTACACGGGTGCCCCCGGCGGGCTGGTGATTGTGGTGGCCGACGATCCGGGCATGGCTTCCAGCCAGAACGAGCAGGACAGTCGCCGCTATGCGGTGGCGGCCGGGCTGCCGATGCTGGAACCGGCCGATTCGCAACAGGCCTATGCGATGACGCGGGAAGCGTTGGAGTTGGCCGAACGCTGGTCGCTGCCGGTGTTGCTGCGTTTGACGACGCGAGTCAGCCACTCGAAATCGGTTGTCCAGCGTGCCGCTGTGGTGTCAGCCCCGGCCCCGGGTTTTACGCGTGATATTGCGGGTCGGGTGATGATTCCCGGCAATGCACGGCCGGCGCACCGCCGTTTGCGGGAGAAGCTGGATCAGGTGGCCGCGTGGGTCGAGACGCCGGGCTGCGGCACCCGGCTTTGGAACGCTCCTCACGCGGCGGTGGAAGCTGGGGCTGACGGTGACCAAGCGATGGCCAAGACGCCGGACGTTCGCCGTCCCTTGGGGATCGTGGCCGATAGTGTGGCCGTGCTCCATGCCCGCGAGGCGGCTCCGCAAGCTGACGTGTTGCAGGTCCGCATGGTGCACCCGCTGCCGATCGAGACCATCCGCCGGTTTGCCGCGTCGGTCGAACGCTGCGTGGTGGTCGAGGAGGGGGATCCGGTGATGGTCGAGGCCTGCCGGGCAGCGGGCATTGCGGTCGAGGGCAAGGCCGAGCGATACCGGTTTGGCGAGTTGAATGTGGGTCGGGTACGGCGGATTCTGGCGGGCGAGGATCGTCCCGAATCGCGGCCGCCCGCCGGGAAACCGCCCCAGTTGTGCACCGGTTGCCCGCACCGCATCGTGTTCAATTTGCTCCGCGACCTGGATTGCATTGTCTCGGGCGATATCGGCTGTTACACCTTGGGGGCTCTGCCCCCGTTCGACGCGATGGACACATGCGTCTGTATGGGGGCCAGCATCGGGGTGGGACTCGGCCTGCGGCACGCCCTGCCGCCCGCCGAAGCACGGCGGGTGGTCAGCGTGATCGGAGACAGCACGTTCGTGCACAGTGGTCTGACCGGATTGGTGGAGATGGTCTACAATCCCCCGCCCAGCGGACATGTGGTGGTGATTCTGGACAACCAGACGACGGCGATGACCGGGCTGCAGGAGCATCCGGGCACCGGGCGCAATCTGCGGCACGAGCCGGCTCCGCAATTGATCATCGAGGAAGTCTGTCGCAGTGTGGGTGTACCGCAGGTGGTGGTGATCGATCCGATTCGGGAGCGTGAGCGGCTGCCTGCGACGTTGAAACAGGCCTTGGCCGAGGGCGGGTTGTGGGTGCTGGTCGTGCGCCGCACCTGTCTGTTGGAAAAGACGCGGCAGCAGAAAGCGGAGGGCTCGGCATGAAATCGTACAATATCGCCATCGCCGGATTGGGCGGCCAGGGGATCATCAAGGCTTCGGACATTCTGGCCGATGCCGCCTTTCGCGCGGATTACGATGTCAAGAAGGCGGAGGTACACGGGATGAGCCAGCGGGGCGGGTCGGTGAACACGGACGTGCGTTTCGGTGCCGAGGTGCTCAGCCCGATGGTGCCCGATGGGGAAGTCGACGTGCTGGTGTTGGTCGACGCTTCGCAGGAGCCTGTCAACCGGCACCGGCTGCGGCCGGGTGGCGTGCCGCTCCATCCCGAGTTGCTGGCCCAGCTCGAGTTGCCCGACCCGAAGACCCTGAACGTGGCCCTGCTGGGCTTGCTGAGCGCCCGTTTGCCGCTGCCGGTGGCTGCCTGGCATGACGCGATCCGCCAGGCCTTGCCAGCGAAGGTGCATGACATGAACGTGGACGCTTTCGACCGGGGCCGCCATTGCGGGCTCGAGGGCGCGGAGCGGGCGTCCGGCTGATCGTCAAACTTTCCGGTAGTAAAGGACCCCCATGCAGGATCTTTGGAACGATGGCAACAGCCCGGTTCATCCGGCCAGCGCCGCCGATTATTTGCCTCCACCCCGTTTGCGCGAGTTGCAGAGCCACCGTCTGCAGGCCGTCGTCGCGCGGACCTACGAACAGGTGCCCCACTTCCGCTCCCGTCTCGAAGCCAAGGGCTTGACGCCCGCCGACATCCGTTCGCTGGACGATCTGCACCGTCTGCCGTTCACGGTGAAAAGCGACCTTCGCGACACCTATCCTTTCGGCCTGGTCGCCGGGCCGCTGGGCGATGTCGTGCGGTTGCACGCCTCCAGCGGCACTACCGGCAAACCGATCGTCGTCGCCTACACGGCCAACGACATGGCCATCTGGACTTCGGTGATGCTCCGCACCTTTGCCGCCTGCGGGCTCCGCCGCGGCGATATCGTGCAGAATGCCTACGGCTACGGACTATTCACCGGCGGCCTGGGTGCCCATTATGGCGCCGAGGCTTTGGGCGCGACCGTGATCCCCATCTCGGGCGGCAACACCGACCGCCAGATCATGGTCATCAGCGATTTCGGCTCGACCGCCATCTGCTGCACGCCCAGCTACTTCCTGCGGCTGATCGAAGCCGCGGTGGCGCAGGGGATCGACCTGCGAAAACTGCCCCTCCGCGTGGGCATCTTCGGTGCCGAACCGTGGACCGAAGGGATGCGGGCACGGATCCAGGACCAGAGCGGGATCCGGGCCTTCGATATCTACGGCCTGTCCGAAATCATCGGGCCCGGCGTGGCCAGCGAATGCGAACAGCAGGCCGGTCTGCATGTGTTCGAAGACCACTTCTACCCCGAAATCATCGACCCCGACTCGGGCGATGTCCTGCCCGACGGCCAGACGGGCGAATTGGTCCTGACCACCTTGACCAAACAAGCCATGCCCATGATCCGCTACCGCACCCGCGACCTGACCCGTCTGGTCCGCGAACCCTGTCCCTGCGGCCGCACCCTCCGCCGCATCGAGCGGATCCGCGCCCGCAGCGACGATATGCTGATCATCCGCGGCGTGAATGTCTTTCCCTCGCAGATCGAAACGGCCCTGCTGGCCGTGGAAGCGACGCTGCCACACTACCGGATCCTCGTCACCCGCCAGGACGACCTGGATGAATTGGAGGTTCAGGTCGAGGTCACGGCCGAAACGTTCGGCGACGAAGTCCGCTCGCTGGAACAGCTCCGCGGGAAGCTCTCCGAATCGCTGTTCCACACACTGGGCATCCGCGCCGCCGTGACCCTGGTCGAACCGCAGACCCTGCAACGCAGCGAGGGCAAGGCGCGGCGTGTCGAAGATCGCCGCCAACTGGATTGAACCCCCCCAACCAATTCAACCGCGCACCACGCGAGAAGGAAACCCGCCGTGAAAATCCAACAGCTGTCTCTGTTCCTGGAGAATAAACCCGGACATCTCAGCGCCATCTGCCGGACCCTGGCGGACGCCCAGATCAATGTCGTCACCCTCTCCCTGGCCGATACCCAGCAGTTCGGCATCCTGCGTTTGATCGTCGAACCCTGGGAGCGGGCGCAAGAGGTGCTGGAGCAGGCCGGTTTCGTGGTCAACGTACGCGAAGTGGTGGCGTTGAGCGTCGAGGATCGGCCGGGCGGCATGGCCGAGTTGCTGGAAACACTCAACCCCAGCGGAGTGAACATCGAGTACATGTACTCATTCACCGCCCGCCGCGCGGACCAGGCGGTCCTGGTCTTTCGCTTCGACGACCCCGACCGGGCCATCGCCGCCCTGCAGTCCGCCAACCGGCCGGTGCTGGACCCGATCCGGTTGTTCGCGGACAACGCGTCCTAATTGCGTGGTTCGCCTCCGCCGCAAACCACGGACGAACACCCCACGCGGGGTACTACAGCCCCAGCCGGTAACGCCGGGCGCGATCGGCCAGTTCGGCATCCTCGCTGATCTCGGCTACCTTCTCCAAAATCGGAGCAAACTGCTCGCGATTCGGTTGGCG
>SLMF01000398.1 GCA_007133715.1 Planctomycetaceae bacterium | reverse complement strand
CATGGGCGCCACCGTGGCCGCAGAACAACTGGAATGGTTCCGCCGCGAGTACGGGCAAACCGAACAACAGCAAGCGGCGGCCAGCGGCGGTGTCGATTGGGATTACCTGATCGAACAGGCGACCGACTCACCCCTGGGCGCTCGCGGCTGCCTGTTCCTGCCCCATATGTCCGGCAGCCACTGCCCCGTCATCGATCATCAATCCCAAGGGGCCTTCATCGGATTGAAAAATACCACCACCAAAGGGGATATGCTGCGAGCGATCATCGAGGGGTTGGACTACCAGTTCTTGCAGGTGCTCCAAGGTTTTGACAAAGGATTGGGGGTCAGTCCCGAACGGATCGTGGCCATCGGCGGTGCCATCCACAATACGTTCTGGATGCAGAACAAAGCGGATGTGGTGGGCGTGGCGATCGAAGTTCCCGAAATCGAGGAAGCGGTCGTGCTGGGCGCCGCGCTGCTGGCCGGAATCGGGGTGGGACTTTACAATGACGAGGCAGAGGCTCACGAGCATGTGTTTCGCCCCGGACGGGTCTATGAACCCGATGCGGGACGTCATGCGGAATATCTGCAGCGGTTCGCCATCTTCCGCGATTTATACGCGGCTCTCCGCCCGCTGCACGCCGCATTGCACACGCTGTAACCGCACTCGCCGACAGGAGCCGACTCATGAAATCGCAGACGAAACATCTGACCTTGAATGTCCCCGCCCGCATGGGCTTTGTGAATATCACCGATCAGGTCGCACGCGAGGTGGCTGCCAGCGGGGTGCGCGAGGGGCTGGTCTTGGTGAATGCCATGCACATCACCGCCAGCGTGTTCATCAACGATGACGAACCCGGTTTGCATGAAGATTACAAGCGGTGGTTGGAGCAACTGGCACCGTTCGATGCGTCGCCCGAACGTTACCATCACAACCGCACGGGTGAGGACAATGGCGACGCGCACCACAAGCGTCAGATCATGGGGCGCGAGGTGGTGGTGGCGATCACCGAGGGCAAGCTGGATTTTGGTCCTTGGGAACAGATCTTCTATGGTGAATTCGACGGACGGCGCCCGAAACGCGTTCTGATCAAGGTAATCGGCGAGTAAGGATGAACCGAGGGCCCGGGGGAGTGAACGATGCTCAGAGCTTTTGCGTGTCTGCTCGTGGCACTGACGGCTGCTGCTGCCGGGTCAAGTGAACAGGCTTCTTCGCACGATGAGTTAGAAGCCGTGTTGCGGCGGGCGGTGGCCGGTTATCATCGCATCCGTCGCGAGATTCACGATTACCGCTGTGTGTTGACCAAGCGGGAGCGGGTCCAGGGCCAATTGCGTGAGGCGGAGACGGCCGTGCTGAAGGTCCGGCATCAGCGTACGGAAGACAATCGGGTGGTGACCCCGTTCAGTGTCTACCTGCGGTTCCTGGCTCCGTCCGCGGTGAAAGACCGCGAGGTGTTGTACGTGCATGGCCGCAACAACAGCAACCTGATCGTGCGCAACGGCGGACCGCGTTTCGGTTTCATCACCACGGCCCTGCCCCCGGAAAGTCCGGTCGTGCTGAGCGAATCGCGTTACCCGATCACCGAAGTCGGCGTGCAGATGCTGACCCGGCGGTTGATCGAAGTCGGTATGCACGAACTGGAGTATGGCGACTGCCACGTGCAGGTGGCCGAAGGTGCGCGTCTGGACAACCGCTCCTGCACCTTGATCCAGGTTTCGCAGAACCGGCGGCGCGAAGACCCCGGCTGGAAACTGGTCCGGATCTTGATCGATGACGAACTGGAATTGCCGGTTTACTATGCCGCCTACGATTGGCCCGAGCAGGAGGGCGGCAGCCCGGTGCTGCTGGAAGAGTACATCTACAGCCGGATCGAGTTGAATGTGGGACTGAGCGACGTCGACTTCGACCACCGCAATGAAGACTATTCGTTCTCCCGCAGCTTCCGTCCCTGAGGTTTCGCACTCCTCCTTCAACAAGGCGGGATTCGATGAGCTGCATGTGCGTGTCCCAGTTGGCGGCGTTTGCGAAGAGTCTCCAGAACCTGCCGCTGAACACCCTGGCCTCGCTGATCCCCACCGATCTCCCGCAACTCGCCATGGTGGGTGGGATGGCCAGCGGTACCACGACCGCCAGCGCGGTGGCTTCGGCCAGCGGCCAAGCCAAACTGCGTGCGGCCCTCCGACTGGGCCTGCCCCCGTTTCCCATTTCGCTGCCGGAACTCGGCAAACTGGAAGCGGCGGCCTTGGTGGCTGGCACGACGGGAACCCATGCCTTGACTGCCAACGCCTCGGTCGCCCTCCAACGCATGGCCATGTCGATCAACGCCCATTTGCCCTCGCCGCTGCAGCTGATGATGGAGCTGCTGCAACCGCTGGCCGAACCGCTGATGAAGTTGCTGGCCATGGTGCAGGCGATCGAGGCGACACGAGCGGTGTTTGGCGTGAACCTGGCCCTGCCGGGCGCGATGCCCCAGTTGAGTGCGGCCATGTCCGCCCGGGCCAAACTGGCAGCCGCCGCCGATATCGACATCCAGGCCGCAATGAACTTGGGGAGTTACGCACGCCTGATGCGAGCTACCGCGGCCTTGGGCTTCCACTTGGCCCGGCCCAGGGGTGCCGCTCGCTTCTCCACAGCCCTCAGCGCCGCTGCCGGTCTGCCCATCCCGCCGCTGGCGGTCGCGGTGCCCGAGATGAATACGTTGGCCAACCTGTTGACCGCACTTCGCCCGTTGCAGAAGAGTGTCCTGGGCGTCAACATGCGGCTGCCGAATGCCCTGCAGCTGCTGGCCGCCGCGATTTCGGCCCTGACCGCCAATCTGGCCGAGCCGCTGGCACTGTCCGCCGAAGCCCAAGCCGCAGTGTCGGAGACCGCCGCTTGGGGTTCACAATGCAGCGCCGTGCCATCGGCTTTGGATTTGGGCATGGATCTGAAGGCCATGGCTGCCATCCAAGTCGGCGAGCTCCCCTTGGACTTGCTACCCGACCTGGACGGGTTCGCTACCGCCGCTCGCCTGGGTGAGTCCACGGGCGTCCAAATCTGGACTAACAGCCCCTGCTCCAGCTGCCGATTCTTCTGATCGGCATGCACGAACTGGAGTATGGCGACTGCCACGTGCAGGTGGCCGGAGGTGCGCGTCTGGCCAACCGCTCCTGTACCGTGATCCAAGTCCGTCAGAACCGGCGACGCGAGGAGCCCAGCTGATATCTACACCCAAATCGAATTGAATGTGGGGCTGGGAGACATCGACTTCGATCACCGCAACGCGAACTATTCGTTCTCCCGCAGCTTCCGGCCGTGAGACAGCACCGGCGGCTCGTCCGTTGCACGTGGTTTTTGGAGGCCCTAACAAAACTGCTCGGCGCGGGTCTCTGACCCCGCCGAAACCGCCGACCGTAGGTCTCCCAGCCCCGTTGTGTTAGGGCCTCTTAGTCCGTAGCTATAGGGGCAATTCGGGTTGGACGGATTGAATGCGGCGCAGGGACAGTTCGACGTACTCGGCTACCAATTCGATCCCGATGAAATGTCTGCCGAGTCGTTTGGCGACCATTGCGGTGGTCCCGGAACCCAGGAACGGATCCAGCACCACCCCCTCCCGCGGGCAGCCTGCCAGAAGACAGGGTTCGATCAGTTTTTCGGGAAAGACAGCGAAATGAGCTTCGCGGCACTTCCCGAGCGGTACGGGCCAGACGGTGCGTTTATTGCGGCCTCGGGGGTGAAAAGCCTGATCCCAACGGGCGTGGTGCAAGTTCATGTTGCCGGCGTTCTTCCCCTGCTCGGGAGTCCCGTTGCGCACGCCGAAGTGGCGCCGGCCCCCCCGCATCTTGCTCTTTTCCGTGAAGGTGACATGCGGTTCCCGGATGGCATCGGCGTCGTAGTAATAGGGGGCCGATTTCGAAAATAAGAACACGTATTCGTGGTCCGTCGTGGGGCGCGTGGTGACCGCGGCTGGCATGGCATTGGGTTTCTGCCAGATGATGTCCGAGCGGAGGCACCAGCCTGCCTCGCTCAATCGCAAGGCCACCCGCCACGGCACGCCCTGCAGAACTCCTCTGCGATAGGTATCGCCCAGGTTCAACCACAAGGTACCGTCCTGGCGGAGCACCCGTCGCGCTTCGGCCAGGCTTTGGGTCAGACGTTCGACGTACTCGCTCACCGTGGCCTCTCGCCCCATCTCCTGCGAGGTCTCCTCTTTCGCGTACACGCGATGACCAAAATAAGGAGGGCTGGTCACGATGCAGTGTACACACTGATCGGGCAGGCGGGCCAGCACGGTGCGGGCGTCTCCCTGTATCACGTGATCCAGGCAGTCTGCGAGTTCGAGTCGGCGTTGGTTTGCGGGCATGTCCGGTTCTTTGGAATTTCACCCCATCAGCAATCGTGCTTGGCAGCGGCTCGACCCCGGAGCGGTCCGGCCCGAGACGGTGCGACCGTGATTGCTTAACAGAGGCTTCAGGGGCATCGCTGCGGGACGCACGCCTCTTGCTCCAGAGGGCGGTAGAAGCGGTTGAAGTCGATTCGGTAGTCAAAGTCATCTCGCTCACGCGCCAGTTGGCCGCGAATGTCCAGGTTGTGTACCAAGATCAGTTCGGCCGTGATGTTCGAGGCCTGCACGACGTTCATGCCGCTGGGCGCCCAAATGCCGCTCCCGCCCCAGAAGTAGCTGCCGCTCCGATCGTGCGGACCGACGCCGTTGGCCGCCAGGCTCCATACCTGGTTGTAGGCTGCCTTCGAGGCATTCATCAGGTCCCAGAGGTACCCATAGTAATGGTCGGTCATGATGTTCATCGCCGCATATTCACGCACGGCCTCCGAGCGCCAGTGAGCCATGGTGACGACGGCGTCGGCGTGGTCGCGAAAAGCATAGTGCTTGGCCAACTCGACGAAACAGAGATCGTAGCAGATCAGGAAGCCGAACGTGCCCCATTTGGTCTCGAGGGTCAGGCGCTTATCCGTGCCTTGCCGGAAGAAACGCTGTTCCAGCGGCGGCAGGAAGATCTTGTCGTAGATGTACGGTTCCTGGTTGTAGTCGATGCTGCGGTTGAGCACGAAGGTGGAGTTGTAGAACTGGCCCTCCTTGCGTCTCACATTGTTGTAGAAGACGTATTCCAAGCCCCGCCCGTTGTCCCCCAGACTGTCGCGGATCCGGTCGATCGTGGGGCGGATCACCCGGTTCTCGCCTTGTTCCAGCAGCTGTTTGACCTCTCCGCGATCGCCATCGTCCCAGACGTATCCGGTGACGCAGAGTTCGGGGAAGATAACGATATTCGCACCCCGGCGGTGAGCCACCTCGATCACCTCTTCCATCCGAGACAGATTGGTGGCGATGTCCGGGGTGACGTGCAGATTGGCCAACAAGACACTCGGACACGCCTCGTGGTCCGAAAAGGTTCGTTCAATCACGCGCATCGCTTCCTCCTGGGTGAAGCTGTCCGGGACCGAGCCGTTACGGTAGCCGTTCGCCCGTGAACCGGGCCAAACCGGATCCGAATACTGTATCAGAATGCCGTTTCGGCCGCAAACGAGCCGGGGAAGCCGGCCCCCCCCCGGATGTCATGACGGGATGTCCCGGCGGGGTTGCCAGCGGCATGGTGATCGTTTAGGCTGGATCGCACGGTATTCTCGCATTGCGGGAGGCCCTGCCGGGCAACCTGGCTTGGCTGTTTCCACTGCCGTGAAGGAGAAAGGAGGATGTCGTGAATCGCATCTTTGCCGTCTTGGTCGCCGTCTTCGGGCTGTTGGCCGCGTGGGCTTGCCAGCCTGCGGCCACGAACGATGCGAGCTTGGTGGAAGTCGGAGCGGGTGCATCGTCCGAGTCCGATTCGCAGACGGCTGGAGGCGACGTTGAGGATTCGCCGCAGGCGACCGAAGCGGTCAGCTCGCCGGATGCGGAACTAGCGGACTGGCCGCTGTTCCGCGGCGATCCGCAGGCCACCGGTGTGGCGCGGTCCGGTTTGCCGGACGCGTTGGAATTGCAATGGCAGTTCCATGTCGAGCGGGGGGCGTTCGAAGGGACGCCGGCGATCGTTGATCAGCAGGTGATTCTGGCCGACCTGGACGGGAAGATCTACGCTTTGGATCTGGCCACGGGGGAGGAGAAATGGGTGCACGACACGGGCACCGGTTTCACCGCCTCGCCCGCGGTCCGCGACGGTCGCGTGTTCCTGGGCGATTATCTGGGCCAGTTCTACTGTCTGGACCTCCGCGACGGCCAGCGATTGTGGGAGTTCAAAGTCGAAGCCGATATCGACGCGAGTGCCAATTTCTATGGCGACTGGGTCCTGTTCGGTTCCCAGGACGCCCGCTTGTACTGTCTGGACGCCGCTCGGGGCGAATTGGTCTGGCAACACGAGCTGCAAGACCAGATCCGCTGCATGCCGACCGTGATCGAAGGACACTGCTTTGTGGCCGGTTGCGACGGCCAGCTGCACATCCTCCGTTTGGACGACGGTCAGCCGCAGGCCACCGTACCGATCGAATCGCCGACGATGGTCACCCCGGCCGTCAGGGGCTCGCACGTGTATTTTGGCACCGAGGCGGGCAGCTTTTTCTGCATCGACTGGCGGCAAGCCGAGGTGGTCTGGGTCTTTCAGTCGGAGCGAGGTCAATCGATCCGCAGTTCGCCTGCCGTCAGTGAGGACGTGGTGATTTTTGGCAGCCGCGACCGTCGGGTGGTTGCTTTGGACCCCCAGACGGGCGCCGAGCGTTGGCAATTCGCCGCCCGGCAACGGATTGACGCTTCGCCAGTGATCGCCGGCCAGCGGGTTTATGTGGCAGCGGCCGATGGGCGGCTGTATGCTTTGGATCGCGACAGCGGCGAGCTGCTTTGGGAATTCGAGACGGGCGGCGGCTTCAGCGGCTCGCCCGCCGTCGGTTTCGAACGCCTGGTGATCGCCAACACGGACGGCGTGGTCTACTGCTTCGGTCCCGGTCAGTGAAGCACGCCGGAGCAAGGGATGATCTTTCTTGGCAACCGCGGCCGGCTGGGGAACTCGCAGAAGCGGGTGGCACGGGCTCGAGTCGACCAACCGATGGGGCAACGATGAGTGATTCGCTGGTATTCGTGATGGGGCGGTTTCCGGCCCCGATCCCGACCGATCGGCAGTAT
>SLMF01000216.1 GCA_007133715.1 Planctomycetaceae bacterium | reverse complement strand
TGGTGCTTGGTGCTTGGTGCTTGGTGCTTGGTGCTTGGTGCTTGGTGCTTGGTGCTTGGTGCTTGGTGCCTCCTGACCCCTGCCTCCTGACCCCTGCCTCGTTCCCATGCCCGGTGGGGCGGAAAGGGAGGAAAAATGCGCATCAAGCCAAACCCGTCACCAACCATCGCCGTAGAACCACCGTTGCATCTCCCTGTTGAGCCACGGCCTTCGCTTGTTTAGGTACTAGCTGAACTGGTAGCCCTCACGTTGGGGTCGAGACAGCAGGCGATCGGCTTCGGGATCCTCGACGCAACGCTCGGTTAGCGGGTCCCAGGCGAGGGGACGGCCAAGCTCCATCGAAATGTTGCCCAGATGGCAGAGGGTGGCTGCGCGATGCTGGCTGCCCACGTCTGCGAGCGGGCGTTGGCGGGTGCGGACACAATCGATGAAATTGCCCATGTGATTGATGATCGCGTCCAGTTTGCCGGCCCGCGGCGGCCGTGCCAGATTGTCGTACGGGTACAACTGGAACGACTCCCGCGGCAAGGGATCGTCCTGAAGGTCTTCCACGGGCCGCCCGGAAACCGTGCCCCGATTGACAAAAATCCGCCCCAACTCCCCCTCGAACATCACCCCGTTGCGACCCTCGTCCAGCACGATCAGCTGGACATCGTCGTCGAAGCGGTATTGGGCTTGGTAATCGATCGCCACGTTATACCCGTCTTCGATTTGGGGATAGACGGCGGTGCCGTCCACTTCCACCGGTCCCGACTCGTCCCGGTCCAAGGCCCATTGAGCGATATCCAAGTGGTGGGCCCCCCAATCCGTCATTTGACCGCCCGAATACTCGTACCACCAACGGAAGGTATAATGACAGCGCTCGGGGATGTAAGGGACTCGCGGAGCTTGGCCCAACCAGAGGTCCCAGTTCAAATGGCTCGGCGGCTCTTGAACGGCAAACGGACCGCCTCGCGCATTCTTGCCCAACACGACGGTCACCGTGTGGATCTTGCCCAACCGGCCTTGGCGAACCAGTTCGCAAGCCAACCGAAACCGAGCGTCACTCCGCTGCCAAGTCCCCACCTGGACAATCGCACCCGTCTCGGCAACCACCTCGCGAATCAACTTGCCCTCGTCCACCGTCAGAGTCAACGGTTTTTCGCAGTAAATGTCTTTACCGGCCCGGCAGCCGTCCAGTACCATTGGGGTATGCCAATGGTCGGGAGTGCCGATGGTGAGGATGTCAATATCCTGGCGATCGAGCAGCGCGCGATAGTCTTCGTACAGATCCGCCTTGCCACCGAAATGCTCGCGAGCTTCCTCGGCGATCTCGCGATCGACATCGCAAATGGCAACCATATCCCCGTATTTCACGGCTTCGTCCGCCACCACGGTACCCTGATAGCGCATGCCAATCGCGCCGATACGCAGGCGGTCGTTGGCCGAAGCGGGTCGCAACGCCTGTTCGGCGTTGGCGGTAAAGACGTAGGGGTTCCAAAGTACGGCCGAGGCAGCACCGGCAGTTGCCAGGAAGCTTCTGCGGCTGAGCCGAGCTGATGGAGTTGAATTATCGGAACGATCGGAGGTGGACATACTTGCTGCTCCTGTTTTCAACGGCTGAGCCGGATGCGAATGACCCCACGCGGGGCCGGTTGCGGTCCGAGGGCGCTCGAACCGTGCGTCCTCCGCGTGCCAACGTAAGCCGGTTCAAGTGGTGAGTCAACTCGAGTGAGGCACCCTGGGGCAAGAAAGCGCCCCCGGCAACTGGTACTTGGCAACCTCCTATGCTAGAAGAAGAGTAGCGGATCGAGGTCGAGTTCGACACGGGTTGCCGTGGATCAGTAGCGAGTTATCGAAGGGAGAGCAAGATGAAACGACGTGATTTTCTGTCGGCATCGGTAGCTTTGGGAGCCGGATTTGCGTTGCCGCGTTGGGGGAGTGCCGCCGATTCCTCGGGACCGTATGAATTGGCGCCGTTGCCCTACGCCCATGATGCGCTCGAACCGCACATCGACGCGCGGACGATGGAAATCCATCATTCCCGGCATCACCAGGCCTATGTGAACGGTTTGAATGCCGCCGTGGCTGGCACCGAGTGGGCCGAAAAGACGCCAGACGAGTTGGTGGCCATGATCCGGGAATTGCCCGAAGAGATCCGCACGGCCGTTCGCAATCATGGTGGCGGGCACATCAACCACACCTTATTCTGGAATACGATGTCACCTCAGGGAGGGGGCGAGCCGAGTGGTGAATTGGCCAAGGCGATCGAACGAGATTTGGGTGGGTTCGACGATTTCGCAACCGACTTCTCGAATGCCGCCATCCGGCAATTCGGCAGCGGTTGGGGCTGGCTGTGCTTGCACCCGGCCAAAAAACGTTTGGTCGTCCTGGGAACCGCGAACCAGAACAGTCCGCTGATGCGTGGTCTCGTGCCTCTTCTGGGGGTTGATGTCTGGGAGCATGCCTACTATCTCCAGTACCAGAATCGTCGTGCGGACTATGTGAAAGCGTTTTTCAACGTGATTGATTGGGATGCCGTGGCCCAGAACTACGCCGCCGCTCATCAATCGTGAACCAATCTCGGGTGAAACACGCGGGTGCCCCATTCGGTTCCGCTAATGCGTAGAAACAGCTCGGCGCGTTCGTGGTGGGCCGCTTTCGGTCGTGATGGTCGCGCGTCAGCGTTTGGCGGTCGAGTCCGAATTGTATTGGGTCCCTGTCGTCTTTTTCGCGGCGGTGGATTATTCGCCGGTGTGTGTCCGAGCGGGAATCGCGCCCGGTGTCTGGTTGGGGTGGTGGGAAAGCCGATCAGATCGGTCTGGCCTTCGCGGGCGTTCCTTGGTTATAATCCCACCGCCTGCGGGATGGCGGGTTGGGAAATTTTTCGCGAGAGGCGCCGCGTACCAGCGTTTTCGCCGCACCACAAAGCAGCCGCCGGTGGATAATGTAGTTGCCCATGATCGGACAGGGACGTCCGCTACAGAACGAGAAGCCACGGAAGGCGCTCGGTTGGAGCCGCTCGCGCCCTTGGTGCTGCGCTTTCCTGGCGGCGGTCGTGCTCAGCTTGGCGACCACGTCGCATGGGGGTGATCTGGATTTGCATCTGCGGGCCGCTTGGGGTGGCGGTGCGCCGCGTTGCTGGCAGGGCCAATTCCGACTGGAAGACGCCGCGGGAGAGCAGTTGACGACCGGCCGGATTTCTGACGTCCGCCCCCTCGGGCTGAACCCGGATCAGGCGGGAACGATCTATACCGACGGGGCCGCCTTATGGGTGGCACCCCGGCTGGCTCGGGAATACGATGCGGTCGAGTTCCGCGTCCGGGCCCCGCGCGATGCCCGCTTGGTGGTCGATCTGAACGCTCGGGAGCATCCCAGCAAACGAGCCTCGGTGACCATTCTCCTGACGGAGCTGATTTCGGACGGCCATAGTTCGCTGCTGGACGATCAGGGCAACCAGTTACGGATCCGGCGTGCGCCGGGCGATTCGCTGCGCATCCGGTTCGACCGATCTTCGTTGGTCTTTGCGGGCGGAGAGCGTTTTGAGTTTTCGATCGAGCCGCATCTTCTGGCGGTCGAGCCGGGTTCGACCTTGACATGCGAGGTGGTCTTACGGGAGCCGGGTGGTACGCAGCGATTGTGGGAGCAGACGCGGGATTTCCGCACCGATCGTGAGGGGAGTTCGGCGGAAATCGGTCCTTTTTCCCTGCTCTTGCCCGACCGCAGTGGGGCATTCGACTTGCTGGTTACGATCGCACGGCGGCGGCTGCCGACTCCGTTTTCCCCCCTGCGGACGGTCATGCAGCGACAGGTCCAGCTGGCGGTGGTGGCCGATTTGCCGCCAGCGGAGTCTCTGGCCGACTGGCGCTGGTTGGATGAGATCCGGGCCCAGAGCCGGGAGGTGGTGGCCAGTGACCGGCGTTCGCGATTGTGGAGTCCGTTGTCCAAGCTGCCTGGTTGGTGGTGGGTGCCGGGCGGATCGGGAGAGGAGATCAAACGGCCCTTGGGCAATGGCCGTGCACGGACTTGTTTGTGGCGCGGCGAGGGGTATGTCGAATTGGAGCCGGGGGGTTGGCAGGCGTATCCGCTACCGATCCAGGAACGGCATCGTCCCCACCGGTTGGAGATCGAATACGCGGCCGGTCAGGAACAGGCCTTGAATGTGCGGATCATCGAGACGAATGCGGCGGGGAAGGTGACGCCGTTTGGCCCCGCGGTCGGCTTGGATGTGGCAGCGGCTCGGGACGGCCCGCAGGAACGTGTTGCGAGTCAGCAGTTGGTCTTCTGGCCGCGGACGGAAACGGCCCTGGTGCTGGTGACGAACCTGCATCCCACGGCCTCGGCCGTCTTCGGGCGGATCCGGATTGCGGCGGGGCCCGCACGGTTGGCAGCGGGGAGCCAGGAGCCGCAAGGGGATCGGCGGTTGCTGGGAGCGTTTTTCGATCGGCCGCTGTTCGGTGAAGAATTCTCCGCTCGGGAAACGCTCGATCCCACCAGCGGCCGCAGTCTGAATGACTGGCAGACATTCTACGACGGCACCGCCCGCTTGACCGATTACCTCCACTACGCCGGTTACAACGCCGCCATGGTCGCCGTCTTGCACGACGGCAGCGCCCTTTATCCCAGTCGCCTGTTGGAATCGACGCCACGCTACGACAACGGAGTGTTTCTCTCGTCGGGGCAAGACCCGATTCGCAAGGACGTGTTGGAGCTGATGCTGCGTGTTTTTGAGCGGGAGCAGATCCAGTTGATCCCGCTGCTGCATCTGACCATGCCGTTACCCGAGCTGGAACGGTTGCTCCGAGAGCCGGTTGGCGGGCCAGGGCGGTCCGAGACGGCAGCTGGCGAGGCGGGGGAGCCGACGGGGGCCGACGAGCGGACGGGCATCGAGTTGGTCGGTCCCGACGGCCGCACTTGGCGCACCACTGCCGGCGTGAAACGCACCGCGGGACCGTTCTATAACCCCCTGGACCAGCGGGTACAGCAGGCGATCCGCAGGGTGGTGGTCGAGTTGGTGGATCGGTACCGCGAGTCGCCCGCGTTTGGCGGTGTTGCGATTCGCTTGAGCCCGGACACGTACGCTCAGTTTCCCGACGCCATGTGGGGTGCGGACCGCCGCACCGTCCAACGCTTCCTTGTCGAAACCGATTCCTCGATCAGTTCGCGTGACGAGGCGTCTTGGCCCGAACGACTCCAGGGTCGGCAGCGGGAGGCGTGGTTGGCTTGGCGAGCGGAGCAGCTGGCGGAGTTCTACCGGGCGTTGGAAAACGATGTGACTGATCGGGTCCCCACGGCCCGGCTCTATCTGGCCGGTGCCGATATGCTCCACGCGCCCGCACTCCGCTCCGAACTCCTGCCCCGGCTGCCCAACCGGCGTGATCTGTCGCAGGTCCTGTTGCGGGTGGGTATCGATCCCGGCCGCTATGCCGATTCGGAGCGTACGGTCCTGCTGCGTCCGAAGCGTTTGGCCCCGCTGATCTCTCTGGAAGAACAGGCCGTGAATCTCCAACTGCGGCACTCGGCCGAGATGGATTCGCTCTTTGCGAAAGCGGCCGTCGGTTCGGAAAGACTTCGCCCTCTGACCGGCAGTCTTTTCTTTCACGAGCCGCATACGCTGATTCCCGCCTCCTTTCCGGAACTCAGTCCGTTTGGCAGCGGCAGCACGAGCAGCTGGTATCTGGCCCAGACGCCTCCGACGGGCGACCGCAGCCGCCGCCGTTTTGTCCACAGCCTGGCAGCCATGGACAGTCAGGTCCTGTTTGACGGCGGCTGGACGCTGGGGCAGCCGCCGCTGGAAAGTCTCTCCCAACTGTGGGGCACCTATCGTGAGTTGCCGCCGGACCGGTTCGAGAACGTGCCGTCCACATCCGTGGAAGACGAGCAGCCAGCGGTGGTCGTCCGACGTCTGTCCAAGGGCCAGCGGACCTACGTGTACGTGGTCAATAATTCGCCTTGGCCCCTGACCGTGTCGCTGAATCTGGACGCCCGCCGCCCGTTTTCCTTGCAGCCGCTCGGCGATCGGGTACTGCCCGGCTTGACGCCAGACGGCGACGGCTTGACCTGGCGAGTCGAGCTCGAACCTTACGATCTGGTGGCCGCCCGGTTGAGCGCCCCGGACATCGCCATTCGCGGTTGGAAGAGCCACTTGGGCCGGGAGGTGCTGGTCGAATTGCGGCAGGACGTCGAGGACATGTGGCGGCGGGTCAGTCAGCTGCGGAATCCGCAGGCCTTGAACGTGCTGACGAACCCGGACTTCGAAACGCCCTTGAGTGGCGATTTTCTGCCGGGGTGGGAGTATTCGACTTCTCCGGGAACCGAAGTGGCGATCGACGAGACGATCACGCACCGCGGCCGCCATTCGTTGCGTTTGAAGAGCGACGGGCCGGTGGTCTGGGTGCGCAGCAACCCGTTCCCCACGCCGTCGACGGGGCGTCTCGATCTGTGGGTTTGGGGCAGGATCGCGGATCCGCAGCGTCAGCCGCCGTTGCAGCTGGCGATCGAGGGTCGCTTGAACGGCGAAGCATACTATCGGCCCGCCCGGTTAGGCAAAGCGCTGGCGGGTGGCGCTACGCCGCCGCCGTTGGGAACCCAATGGGAGCCCTATTTGATCCGCATCGAGGATCTTCCCAGCCAGGTCACCGATCTCCGGGTGGCCATCGACTTGATGGGCCCTGGCGAAGTGTGGGTGGACGAGGTCCAGGTCTTTGATCTCTGGTTCGACGCCAATGAGCGGAACGAGTTATTGAAGCTCTCGGCACTGGCCAATCTCTATCTGGGCAAAGGAGCCGCGTTAGACTGTGAGCGGATAACGCGGGGCTATTGGGGACAATTCCTGGCCCGACACGTGCCCTTACACGATCCGCCCCTGGTCCAGCATACGGGCTCCGAAGACGAGCCACAGGAGTTGGACCCGGAGCCGGCTACTTCGACCGGCTGGCTACAACGGCTGCTGCCGTCGCCACCCCGTCTTCCCCGGCTCCGCCGCTAGGAACGCAGATCACAATGGACGTTACATAAAACCCATAAGAGGGAACAAAATAGCTCGAACAATATGTACTGCATCAGTTCGTAGGTTGGGCATTCCTGCCCGACGATCCCCATGGTTGATCCGCAGTGAGGGATTCGT